>JAFDAW010000073.1 GCA_019313605.1 Deltaproteobacteria bacterium | reverse complement strand
CGACGGAGGACAGAGTCAACCACTCACCTGCAAAACTCCGTCTGAAATCAAAAACAAACCTCGTTCGCCGTGAACCCCCGTCCTCATCAACCCCCAAACGCCCCCATCGACTCCATCCCCGAACTCCGAACACAAACAACCCGGTCAACTGGGCCCCCGCCGGTAATACGTAGCGCGCCACCCAGCAGGTCTGCGCGGGCAGCCGGTAATACGTAGCGCGCCACCCAGCGGGCCTGCGCGGGCAGCCGGTGGGACGCAGCGCGTAACCAGCATTGGAACTGCGCGGGCACCCAGCAGGCCTGCGCGGGCTTGATGGTGTGACAGACGCCGCCTACCCTGGGAGGAACTTCGTCCCAGGGGGTGAGGGGCGTGATTCGACAGCGAGTTCGACGTGGCTAGGGCTGCCGCCAAGAAGGGGCGGTCCGCGAGCCGATCCGGCGCGCCTATTTCCAGGCGAATCGTCGACGAATGTCTTGGATTCGTTCTGCTGGGCGGATCACTGCTCGCATTGCTCGCCCTCGCGACGTATTCGCCCGCCGATCCGATCTTCGAGCGGGCCGAGGTGGCCAACCGCGCCGGCGTATTCGGGGCAGCGGTGGCGGCGATCCTCTCCCGCACCCTCGGCTACGCGTCTGCAATCCTGGTGATCGCTGCCGGCGTCATCGGGGCCCGACTGATCCTCGGTCGGGGAGTGCCGGGACCGACGTCGCGCTTCTGGATGTCGACCGTCGCGCTCCTGCTCTCGATCTCCACGCTGTCCCCGATCCTCCAACAAGCCTCTCCCTTCCCGTACTCGGGAAATGAAGGCGGCTTCGTCGGAGCCTTTTTCGCCGAGTACCAGACCTGGCTGGTCGGTTCGTGGGGGGCGTTGATCGGCAATCTCGTCTTGGCGGCGTTGCGACAGGGCGGCGCGGAGATGGTCGGCGGCCTCGATCGGGGCTCGCGCTCGATTCGGGTCTGGCGAGAGCGGCGCGCCCGGCGACGTCAGGCTGCAGCGGCGGAACAACTCGCCAACGCGGAATTCGAAGAGGACGACTCCGTCGAATCACCCGTGGAGCACATCGCCGAAAAGGTGCGCGCCGGCAAGCGAAGCGGTGCAGGGCCGACGATCGTGGATCACATCGCCGAGCGCCCTGCTGGCGAGGGCGTGCAGGAAGCCTTTCCGTTCAACGAAGGCCGCAGCGGGCCCTACCAGTTGCCCGACATCAGCGTGTTCCAGCGGCCACCCGAAGGCGCTCACAAATACGACCGCGAAAGTCTGATCATGAATTCGCGAATTCTCGAAAAGAAACTCCAGGATTTCGGCATCGGCGGCCGCTGCGTGACCGTGCACCCGGGCCCGGTGATCACGATGTACGAGTTCGAACCCGCGTCGGGCGTCAAGGTCAACCGGATCGTGACCCTCGCCGACGACCTCGCCCTCGCGCTTCGCGCCCTGTCGGTTCGGATCATCGCTCCGTTGCCGGGCAAGTCCGTCGTCGGGATCGAAGTCGCGAATCCCGATCGCGAAACCGTCTACCTGCGAGACATCCTCGAATCGGAAGGGCTGCGTGCAGAAAAGTCGATGCTGACGATTGCACTCGGCAAGGACATCTTCGGCAACCCGAGCCACGCCGATCTTTCGAAGATGCCGCATCTGCTCGTCGCAGGATCCACCGGAACCGGCAAGAGCGTGTTCCTCAACTCACTCTTGTGTTCGCTCCTCTGCCGCACGACGCCCGATGAACTCAAGCTTCTGCTCGTCGATCCCAAGCTGCTGGAACTCTCGGTCTACGGTGGGATTCCGCATTTGATTGCAGACGTCGTCACAAATCCAAAGCGTGCGGCAGCCGCGCTCGGCGGCGTCGTTCGCAAGATGGAGGAGCGCTACCAGATGATGGCCGCGCTCGGGGTGCGCAGCATCGCCCAGTTCAACGAGCGCGTGGATGAAGAAATCGACGCCGGGAACAAGACGTTCCGACTCAAGCCAAAGCCCGGAGAAGAGGAAGGCCAAGAGCACGAGTATCGGCGCCTGCCCTACATCGTCGTGGTCATCGACGAACTCGCGGACCTGATGGTCGTTTCTGCGCGAGAAGTCGAAGAATCGCTTCAACGCCTCGCGCAGATGGCGCGGGCCGCGGGCATCCACCTCGTTCTGGCGACACAAAGACCGAGCGTCGATGTCCTGACCGGAATCATCAAAGCGAATTTCCCGGCGCGGATCTCGTTCCAGGTTTCGTCGCGGACAGACTCGCGCACGATTCTCGATCAGAACGGAGCGGATCACCTGCTGGGACAAGGCGACATGCTCTACCTGCCGCCGGGAACCTCGAAGTTGCAACGGTTCCACGGCGCATTCGTCGACGAGAAAGAAGTCGAAAGCCTGACGAAGCAGCTCCGCGCCCAGGGCGGCCCGAAATTCGACCAAGAGTTGATCCAGGCCACCGAAGAATCAGCGGCCGCGGAAGAAAAGGATCCGGATATCGACGAGATGTTCGACCGCGCCGTCGCGATCGTCGCCGACAGCCGCAACGCCTCGATCTCGTATCTCCAACGCAGACTCAAGGTCGGCTATAACCGCGCGGCCCGAATGATCGAACACATGGAGAACGAGGGCATCATAGGTCCGCAAGTGGGAACCAAACCCCGCGAGGTTTTCGTAAGCTCGATACAGCCGTGAATGCAAAACAACTTTCGAGCGTCTGACTCCATCATGCGAATTGCAACCGCGAGCGCTCTGACGTTTTGGCTGATCACCTCGGGGCCAGCGCCGCTCGCCCGGGCCGACCAGGCGTCAGAACCCTCCTGTCGCGATGCGGCCGTGACGGCACTCCAACAACGCTACGAATCCGCAACAGATCTCCGGGCCGACATCGTCCAGACCACCCGCTCGGTGGCCCTTGGCGCCGCTGCCTCGGAGCAGATGACCTCCAAGGGAACGGTCGTCTTCGCAAAGCCCGGCAAGATGCGCTGGTCGTACGAGGAACCGGAACCGAGCCTGGTCGCTAGCGACGGGACGACTTTGTGGATCTACGACCCGACGTTTCGCGAAGCCCAGAAATTCCCGGCGACAGAGGGGTATCTATCCGGTGCGGCGATTCAATTCTTGCTGGGCGAGGGAGCGATCGAACGGGATTTCGAAATTTCGGCACTCCGCTGCGAAGCAGCCATCGCCGAGTTGAGGCTGCAACCCCGGAAGCCGAGTTCCTACGAGAAGCTCCATATCGTCGTGAATCCCCAGACCGGAGATCTACTCAAGACAACGGTCTTTTTCGTGCTCGGCAACGTGACCGAGGTCGCGTTTTCCAATATGGAGCTCAACACCGATCCCGCGGAGAGCCTGTTTCGCTTCGATCCGCCCGCAGACGTCCGAGTGATCGAACTCGACGAACCCGTGCGGTGAAGGGCGACCGCAAGGCTCCTCCAACCCGCAGAATCGAGCGCAAATTCGGCGTTGAAACGACGATTTTCGTCACTTTTCAACCCGCAGGAGTAACGCCGCAATTGCCCAATTGGGGAACAATGATGCTCCCTGAGTCGCATGCCGCAAAAAGAGGCGACGGGTTTTAACCCCGCTTAAATTGGCGGTGTACCGACAAAGTCGTCAAGGAGCCGGCAGTTCGGGCGCAACTTCGCATCAGACGGCGGCACCTCGAGTGCGATTCGTTCGCTTCAATCGAAAATAATTTGAACGCACAGCAACCGGGACCGCACGCGGTATCCCGCCGCCTGGGCCAGCCCCACCCGCCAATCCAGCTCGGCGCGCAAGAGCGCTTTGGACTCGCGGAGTTGCAGTCTTTTCTGCCCAGGGGCTGCGGTTGACACCGCAGAGCTGCATGATAAAATCGGAAAAGCGCAAAAGATGCACAAATTCAATGAGTTCGGCGTTTTCTCCCCCCCCAGCAGGTGCAGTGGCACTCGCGCGGAGCCACCGCAGAGTTTCTGCGGAGCACACGCAAGAGAGCGAACGCGAACGGCACAGCAGGGCGATCTACGAGGTCTCGGGGCGGACTCGTACTCACTTGGACGGTTTTGGTATGCGGCAATTGCCCCGATTCTGTGCAGCAAGCCTATCTTCGGGCGGCAAAAAGCTCGCCAACCCCTTGTCGGGAGTCCAGTCTGAAGCGGTACGGCAGCATCGCGCCCGATTTTCTCCACGGTATGGCATGGGCGTTGCAGTGTTCTCCGCCATGCGAATCGACGATCCGTCGGCGCAGCTAGGGCAGGAGGAGCGGAATGAGCAGGGATCCGGTCGTAAGGGCTTCGTGCGCGACGTCATGCGCCGCATCGCACCCGGTGATGAGCCGAGCAGCGACGCGCCGGAAGACGAGCGCGAAAGGGGCCCGGTGCGCCAGATTCATGACGAAGTCGAAGACCTGCACGACTCGATGAGACTCTTCGGCCCGGAATCCCCGGAATTTCGCAGACAACTCGATCGGCTGCTGGCCGATTTCGAAACCCTGCGCCGCCGCTATCAACTGACGCGCGACCAGTCTGCCGACTCGGAGCGGCAGAACGAGCGGCTCGTAAACGCCCTTCACGAGGCCAAGCAGCAGATCGAACTCCTCAAAGAGGAAGTCGACAAACTCTGCGCGCCGCCCAACAACTACGGCATCTTCAATCGCCCGAACAAGGACGGCACGGCCGAGATCGTCGTCGACGGTCGGGCGATGCGGGTGAACGTGCACCCGGACGTAGATCCCTTCCAATTCGAAGAGGGTCAACTCGTCGTTCTCAATGAGGCGTTCAACATCATCGAAGCCTCGGGCTACATCTCGCGTGGCGAGATTGCCTCCATCGTGGACTTCATCGCCGACAACCGCGCAATCGTTCTCGGACACACCGATGACGAGCGGGTGATCACCCTGGCCGAGCCTCTGCGGCATGAGAAGCTCAAGGTCGGTGACCACATCCTCTTCGATCCACGCACCAACTACGGATTCGAGAAGCTCCCGAAATCTTCCGTTGAGGAAGTCGTGCTCGAGGAGATTCCGGACATCACCTACGACAACATCGGCGGGCTCGGCGAGCAGATCGAAACCCTCAGGGATTCGGTGGAACTCCCGTACATCTACCCGGATGTCTTCGCGGACCACAAGCTCTCGCCGCCCAAGGGGATCCTGCTTTACGGACCTCCGGGCTGCGGCAAGACACTCATCGCAAAGGCCGTGGCAAACAGCCTTGCAAAGAGCATCGAGCAACGGACCGGGAAAAACACGACTCCGTACTTCCTCAACGTGAAGGGACCGGAGCTGCTCAACAAGTACGTCGGCGAGACCGAGCACAAGCTGCGAGAGGTCTTCAAGAAGGCCCGAGAGAAGGCCAGCGAAGACGTGCCGGTGGTGATCTTCTTCGACGAGATGGATTCGCTGTTCCGCATGCGTGGATCCGGAATCTCGTCGGATATGGAGGCGACCGTCGTCGCGCAGTTCCTCTCCGAGATCGACGGCGTCGAGTCACTCAACAACGTCATCGTAATCGGTGCGAGTAACCGCCAGGATCTGATCGACCCCGCCGTGCTCCGGCCCGGCCGGCTCGATCTCAAGATCAAGGTCAATCGCCCGGACGCAGTGGCTGCGCGTGAAATCTTCTCGAAGTACCTGACCGCAGATCTGCCTTTCCACGAAACCGCGCTGGCGAAGCACGATAACGATCCGCAGAAAACGGTCGACAGCATGGTCGAGGAGACGATCCGACGCATGTACGAGACCACCGAGGAGAACAAGTTCCTCGAGGTCACCTACGCGAAGGGCGAGCGCGAAATCTTCTACTTCAAGGATTTCGCGAGCGGTGCGATGATCGAGAACATCGTCGCACGCTCCAAGAAGAAGGCCGTCAAGCGCTTCATCGATCACCAGGAGCGTGGCATCAAGCTCGACGACATCATCGAATCCGTGAACGACGAGTTCAAGGAGAACGAGGATCTCCCGAATACCACCAATCCCGACGACTGGGCGAGAATTTCCGGACGCAAGGGCGAGCGAATCATCAACGTGCGAACCTTGATGACCGGGATCAGTCGTAAGGAACGCTCGATCGAGAACGTCTCCTCGGGGCAGTACCTCTAAATCCCGGGGGAGCCGCCCTCATGTGGAGATCCGATGGCGATTCCGAAGGTGATGGGTACAGAGATCGAGTACGGGATCACCGTTCGCGGAGATCCTGACTTCGATCCGATTTCGGGCTGCGTTCTGCTCGTGAACGCCTATCGAGAAGACCACGCGGGCGAGATCCTCTGGGATTACGATCAAGAGAACCCGCTGGTTGACGCGCGCGGTTTCCAGGTGGACGGCGAGAAGTACACGCCGAACCAGCAGGAAAACATCGCGCGCAACAAGACGCTGGTGAACGGCGCGCGGTTCTACGTCGATCACGCCCACCCCGAATACTCCTGCCCCGAAGTCACCAATGCGCGTGATCTCGTGGTCCACGAGAAGGCGGGTGAGCGCATCCTCGAGATGGCCAGGCGCGAAGCGAACGCGTTGTTGCCGGACGGATCGCAGATGTTGATCTACAAGAACAACAGCGATCGCAAGGGCAACAGTTACGGCGCGCACGAAAACTACTTGATGGACCGAAGGACGTCCTTCAAGCAAATCGTCGAAAATCTGCTGCCTTTTTTCGCAACCCGACAGGTCTATACCGGAGCGGGCAAGGTTGGGAGTGAAAACCGCGGGCAGCCCTGCGACTTTCAGCTTTCACAGCGGGCGGACTTTTTCGAGACCGAGGTCGCTCTCGACACGATGGTCAAGCGTCCGATCATCAACACGCGAGATGAGCCCCATGCGCTTCGCGAGAAGTATCGACGCCTGCACGTGATCTGTGGGGACTCGAACCTCAGCGAATACACCATCTACCTCCGAAGCGGCGCGACGAGCCTCGTACTTTCGATGATCGAAGACGGCGCGATCAAGAAGGACCTAACCCTTCGCGATCCGGTTCGCTCGATCCGAGAGACGTCTCACGACGCGACCTGCACCAAGGAGCTTCAACTCGAAGACGGCAAGCGCCTCACCGCGGTTCAGATCCAGGCCGAATACCTGCAGATGGCCCTGGATTACGTCGCCACGCGCGGTGCGGATCCGATGACCAAGGACATCCTCACCAAGTGGGAACACGTGATCGACTGTCTGGGTCGGGATCCGATGGAGCTCGACCAGCAGATCGACTGGGTGATGAAGAAATCTCTCATCGAGCAATTCATGGATCGGAAGTCGATCGGCTGGGATGCACCTCAGGTGCACATGCTCGATCTCCAGTACCACGATCTTCGCCCGGAAAAAGGCCTGTACTATATTCTCGAAAAGCAGGGCCGAGCCGAGCGAATCGTTACGGACGAGGAAATCCTGGCCGCCGTTCTCACACCGCCTGATGACACGCGGGCTTATTTTCGAGGCGAGTGCCTGAAGCGTTATGGGGCAGCGGTCTTTGGTGTAAATTGGGATTCCATCTCATTCGGCGTGGGCGACGACCCGATCACCCGAATCATGATGGAGGAACCTCTCAAGGGCACCCGCGCTCATGTTGGCGCTCTCTTGGACGATTCACCCACAGTGGTAGAGCTGGTGGAAAACTTGCGGGCCTGAGCCCTATGGGAAAAACCAAATGAAACAAACAACAAAAGTGAAAGGCGCCGGAGTCGACGAAGCGATCTTCCAGATCGTGCGCGCCGCCGAATCCCCCCAGAAGCAGAAGCCGAAGGGTGGTGGTAACGACGGTGGCGACGCGAAGGGAGAAGGTCCGAAGAAACTCGCGAAGAAGGGTGCGAAACTCAAAGAAGAGATGGACGCCCTGGTCGATGAGATTGACGAAGTTCTCGAAGAGAACGCCGAGGAGTTCGTCAAGAATTACGTCCAGCGAGGCGGCGAGTAGCGCGCTACATAGACATCGCAATTGCCACACCTGGGAGGGGGGCGCGTTGCAGTTTCGAGGGAACTATCAGGGATCCAGCTTTTCGGAGCTGCTCGACGTCGATTTCAGCCACCTGCGTCTGAACTGGGGCGAGCTGTCGGGCGACTTCGACGCCGCCGCGATTCCACACGGAACGACGGTCATGGGCTTCAAGTACGCCGAAGGTGTCGTCATCGCTGGCGACCGGCTGGCGACGATGGGCCACCGAGTGGCCTCACGCGACATGGAGAAGGTCTACCCGACGGACGCGTACTCGCTGAGCGCGATCGCGGGCGCCGCGGGACCGGCCGTCGAGATGGCCCGCTTGATGCGAATCGAACTCGAGCACTACGAGAAGATCGAAGGCGAATCGCTCGAACTCGAAGGCAAGGCCAACAAACTCTCACAGATGGTTCGACAGAACCTGCCCGCCGCCATGCAGGGCCTCGCCGTAGTACCGCTCTTTGCCGGCTACGACAGGCGCCGCAGTGTCGGACGCCTCTGGGGCTACGACATGACGGGTGGCCGCTACGAAGAAACCGATTACGAATCCACCGGCTCGGGTGGGATCTACGCCGCGGAATCGCTCAAGAAGTCCCACAGAAACGACGCCAATCGAACGGAAGCACTCCGGATGGCCGTTCAGGCGCTCGTCGATGCCTCGGACGAGGACCGCGCGACCGGCGGCCCCGACGTCGTGCGCGGCATCTTCCCGATCATCGACTTCTGCACCCGCGACGGGATCGAACGCGCGTCTGAGAGCGAGATCGAGGCGGTCTTCCGCGAGATCATCGCCGAACAAACGAGCCGCAGGGGGAGCGCGTCATGAGCATGCCGTTCTACGTCTCACCCGAACAGGTGATGGCCGACAAGGCGGAGTTCGCCCGCAAGGGTGTGGCCCGCGGAAAATCGAGCATCGTCATCGAATGCGATGTCGGAATCCTGATGATGGCGGAGAACCTCTCCACGTTGTCCAAGATCGGAGAGATCTACGATCGGGTCGGCTTCGCGGGCGTCGGCAAGTTCAGCGAGTTCGACCAGCTGCGGAAGATCGGCGTCCGTTATGCGGACATCAAAGGCTATGCGTACAGCCGAGATGACGTGCGCGGCCGCGCGCTCGCCAACGCCTACTCGCAGGCGGTCGGCGACGCCTTCACCCAGCAGCTCAAGCCGCTCGAGGTCGAAATCGTCGTAGCCGAGGTGGGCGATTCGACGCTGGCCGGCCACGAGAACAACGCGATCTACCGCATTCAATACGACGGGAGCATCAGCGACCATCACGGCTTTTGCGTGATTGGCGGCGCCTCGGAAGAGCTGACGGACTTTCTTCGCTCGAACTACCGAGATGGAATCCCCCTCGGGGAAGCGATCGGATTGGGGAAGACGGCCCTCGAACGGGCCGCTGAGGGCGAACCGAGCGTCGAGGTAACGAACCTCGAGGTCTGCGTACTCGAGCGCGAGCGCGCTGGGCGAAAGTTCGTTCGACTGGACTCCGATAGAGTAGGAGAGCTATTGAGCGCATGAGCGGCTCGGATGGGGCTCGGTGCGGGGATCAGTCGACCCCCTGATCACTGATCTCGACGCGCCGCACCAGTCGGAGTCACGTGCAGAAGCGAATCTTTGGGGTGGAGACGGAATACGGCATCATCTTCACCCCGGAAGGGCGGAAGACGCTGCCGGTCGAAAAGGCCATCCGCTTCCTCTTCGAAAAACTCATCACCACCGAACACTTCCTGAACGTTTTCCTCGAAAACGGCGCGCGCTTCTATCAAGACACCGGCTGCCATCCCGAATACGCGACACCCGAGTGCGCGGCTCCACGCCAATTAATTGTCTACGACAAGGCCGGCGAGCGGGTTCTCGAAGATCTCCAGGGCTACGCGGAGGAGAAGATCCGAGAGGAGCGCATCAGCGGCAAGCTCTCGATCTTCAAGAACAACACGGATTTTGTCGGGAACAGCTACGGCTGTCACGAAAACTATCTCGTCGATCGCGACGTCGACTTCTACTACCTCGCCGAGCAATTGATCCCGTTCCTGGTCACCCGGCAGATCTACTCGGGCGCGGGCAAGGTCTTCCAGACACAGGATGGCGTCCACTACTGCATCAGCCAGCGCGCGCAGCACATCTACCAGAAGATTTCCGGCACCACGACCAACGATCGCTCGATCATCAACACCCGCGACGAGCCCCACGCCGATCGCGAGAAGTACCGGCGCCTGCACGTCATCGTCGGCGATTCCAACATGTCGGAATACACGAACTTCCTGAAGATCGGGGCCTGCGCGGTCGTC
Organism: Deltaproteobacteria bacterium; assembly: GCA_019313605.1. Classification (GTDB taxonomy): domain Bacteria; phylum Myxococcota_A; class UBA9160; order UBA9160; family SMWR01; genus JACZVU01. The sequence goes on along the minus strand of JAFDAW010000073.1, from coordinate 4,853 downwards.
CTGCAGATGATCGAGGACAACTACATCAATCAGGATTTCACGCTGCGCAATCCCGTCAAGGCGATCAAGGACATCTCCTACGACACCACCTGCAAGCGCAAGCTCCGCCTCGACAACGGCCGCGAGTATTCGCCGATCCAGATTCAGCGCGAATACTGCGAGATGGCGCAGAAATACATCGAGCAATATCCCGTGAGCGACGAACTGCGCGAGTCCGTCGAGATGTGGCAGCACGTGCTCGATTGCCTCGACAGCGATCCGGATAAACTCGATCGCAAGATCGACTGGTTGATCAAGCGGCGAATGATTCAGGGGTACATCGACTCGAAGGACAAGTCGTGGAGCGACCCGCGCATCTTCATGCTCGATCTGCAGTACCACGACATTCGAAGAGATCGGGGCATCTACTACCTGCTCGAACGCAAGGGGATGGTGGAGCGGATTCTCAACGACGCCGAAGTCGACAAAGCCAAGACCGAGCCGCCGCACGATACCCGCGCGCGGATGCGCGGCGAATTCATCAAACTCGCGCGGCAGAACTCGATCCAGTACGACCTCGACTGGTCGAACATCCGTCTCGGAAACCTGCTCAACGTGCGGGTGATCTGTAACAATCCATTCGAGACCGACATCGAAAAGGTGGCCGAGCTGGTGCGCACCATCCAGAAGACCAACCTGCGCAAGACGAGCCTCTCCAAGCTCGTGATTCAGAGCTGACGTGACGGACGCCAAGCCCAAACTCGTCGCGGTTGGCTCGGCGCAGGACACGGGCGATTCGCAGCCGGTGCCGCCGACGCGCCGCCGCTGGACGGACCTCGGAATCGGCTTCTGGATCCTCGCGCTGATCCTGATCATCGCGGTGGCGTTCATCTCGACCCAGAAGCGCCAACTCGACCAGCTCTCGACCCAGCTGGAAACACTCGAGACCGAACTGAGTGCCGCGCACGGCGCCCTGCAGGGCTACGAGAACCGCTTTGGCGAGATCCGAGCCTCGGTGGGTGATCTCCGCGCGCAGCTCGGCGAGCTCGAAGGGCTCGTCGAACACCCTCCGCCGCCCGCTCCGCCTCGCTGACGGCCGTATACCGCTTCTGATCGCGCCACCAGGGCTCGAACGCCTCCTGACGCCAGTTAGCGCGGGCTTTCTGCGATGTTGACCCCGTTGGTGCGCATCGCTGCAGCCAGGCGCGGTTGGCGGTGGCCCAAATTCGCTTTGGACACCCCGCCTTCGCCTCAATTTCTGCCACCTACTGCCGATACAACTAACGGCCCAATGCCGTCGCATCTGGCCATCGAGGATGCCTACATGTTCACTGATCTCATCGCTGGCCTTTTCTCCCACGACCTCGCGATCGACCTGGGTACCGCAAATACCCTGGTCTACGTGAAGGGCAAGGGTCTCATCTGCTCGGAACCCAGCGTCGTCGCCGTCGTGAACGACGGAAACGGTCGCGGTGATCGCGTGCTGGCCGTCGGACACGACGCCAAGGCGATGCTCGGTCGAACACCGAGCGGCATTCGCGCGATCCGGCCGATCAAGGACGGCGTCATCGCGGACTTCGAAATCACCGAAGCGATGCTTCGCTACTTCATTCAACGCGCCCACAAGCGCGGCAAGATGGTGCGCCCGCGGATCGTCATCTGCGTACCGCCCTGCATCACGAGCGTCGAAAAGCGCGCTGTCCGAGAATCCGCTCTCTCGGCGGGTGCGCGCGAGGTCTATCTGATCGAAGAGCCGATGGCCGCAGCGATTGGCGCGGGGCTCGACGTCACCGCGGCGACCGGCAACATGGTCGTCGACATCGGAGGCGGCACCACGGACGTCGCCGTGATCTCACTCTCGGGCATCGTCACTTCGCGTTCGATTCGAACCGGCGGCGACAAGATGGACGAAGCGATCATCAACTACGTCAAGCGCAAGTACAACATGCTGGTGGGAGAGCGCACCGCCGAGCAGGTCAAACTGACCGTCGGAACCGCGTGTGTCGACGCAAAGACCGAAGTGATGGACGTCAAGGGGCGCGACCTCGTCGCCGGAATCCCCAAGGTGGTCGCGGCTTCGAGTGACGAGATCCGCGAAGCGCTCGTCGAACCGATCCACGCCATCGTCGAGACCGTTCACCTGACGCTCGAGAAGACGCCGCCGGAGCTCGCGGCAGACATCGTCGACCGCGGCATCATGCTGGTGGGCGGCGGCTCTTTGCTGCGCGACCTCGACGTGGTGCTGCGTCAAGAGACGAAGCTCCCGATCCTGCGCAGCGACGACCCGTTCACCGCGGTCGTCCACGGTGCGGGCGCAGCGCTCGACAATCTCCCGCTGCTCAAGGACGTCGCACTCGACTGACGCAGTCCGCTACCGCGATCGCCTTCGCTGGTACTGGTCCACCGCGCGCACGTGTTCCGCGTACGTCTTCGAGAAGACGTGCGTTCCGTCATTGCGCGAAACAAAGAACAGGTATTCGCTCTCGGCGGGGTTGACCACGGCGCGCAGCGCATCGGCGCCGGGGTTCGCGATCGGGCCGGGTGGAAGGCCGGGGATCTGATAGGTGTTGTAGGGATTGGCAGCGTTCTCGAGATCCCGACGCCGAAGGTTGCCGTCGAAATCCGGGATCCCGTAGATCACCGTCGGATCCGTCTCGAGCCGCATCCCGCGCTTCAGCCGATTGCGAAACACCGACGCGATCAGCGGCCGCTCCCCGGGCGCAGCAGTCTCTTTCTCGACGATCGAAGCGAGTGTCACGACTTCGAGCATCGAGAGTTCCTGGCTCTTCGCCTGCGGTTCGATCTCGCGCCAGACCCGAAGAAATTGATCGACGAGCACCTTCGCGACTTCGCGAACGCCGAGGCCGCGCGGCAGGCGGTAGGTCTCCGGGAAGAGATAACCCTCGAGGCTTGCGCCTTCGACGCCCAGTGACCCCGCGCTCGCAGGATCGGATGCGAAGGCCAAAAACGCCGCGGCATCCGCGAGCCCGGCAGCCTCGATTCGCGGCGCAATCTGAACCGCGGTGAGTCCCTCTGGAATCACCACTTCGTACGTGACCACACGCCCCTCGGAGATCCGCGTGAGGATTTCACTCGGCGCGAGCGCAGCCGAAATTTCGTATTCACCCACTTGCAGCGCGCCGTCGAGTTCGCGATAGCGGGCGAGCCACTTGAACGCGATCGCACTTCGGATCAGCCCGCGCGACTCGAGGTCTCGCGCCACCTGCCCCAGGCTAGTGCCGGGCTGCACGTCGAAGATCGCGGGCGGCGCCGATGCCAACGCGGGCGACAACGCCCAGTTCACGCCTACTGCAAGCGCTGCGGCACCCCCGAGCAGTGCGAAAAAGAGCAGACCACCGGTGATGACAATTGCGCGGCGACTCACTCGGACGGCGCCTGCGACGGAAACTGGCGCTCCAGATAGGTCCTCAACAACAGCGTCGCCGCAACCGCGTCGACCGCTTCGCGCCGCTTCTTGCGGCCGCCCTTCGATTCACTGAGCGAAAGCTCGGCCGCCTGGCTCGTCCAGCGCTCATCGAGAACGTCGACCGGTATCCCGGTCGCCTCGCCGAGTGCGTCGGCAAAACTCCGAGCGGCCTGCGAACCGGGGCTCGGACGCCCGTCGAGATGAATCGGAAGCCCAACCACGATCCGCACGATCCCCCGTTCTTCGACCACTTCACACAGCGCCGCCACATCCTTCGGGCGGTCACGACTGACGATGAACCCCGCCGGAAACGCGATGCTCGCATCCGGATCGGACACCGCCAATCCGATCCGCTTCTCGCCCAGATCAACTCCGAGTATGGGTCCGCGATTCGACATGAGGGGTCGAACCTAGCCCGGGCAGAGCTGTTTTTGCATCCGAGCACTCTGCAGCAGCAACGCTTCGAATGATCGTGTTGTTTTCAACTCAGCCTTGCATTGCGGAGCGGCCATTGCCAATCACGCTTGCATGACGCGCCGAGGCCGGTGCCACATTTTGGCCCTTATTTGATCGCCGACTGTCGATTGCTTGGGTAAAATGCCCGCCCACAGCCGACCTACCCAACTTCTCATGATCACAATGATTCCAGGCCGAGCGAAACAGCGAGGACATCGTGTTTCAGCCGACGGAACCAGGATATAGAAAGGAGCAACGCGCGATGATTCGGCACATACCCTCCCTCGCTTTGGTGATTGCATTTACAATTGGAATCAGCGGCACGGCCTTCGCCGCTGCTGGTGGCGAGGTACTCACCGACCCGGGCGCGATGGAAGGCAAGCACTTCCATCCCAAGGGCAAACTCCCCTCAGAATTCACGATCGACGCTCAGAAACAGCAGCGCGCGAGCCTGCCGTTCTCCGACCAGCGCGACTTCGACGAGGCCAAGAAGGGCTTCCTTGCGGAGCCCGACTACAAGCAGATCATGGCCGAGGCCGGTCACGTCGCCTGGGACATGGCGAGTTACGAGTTCCTGCTCCAGGGCAAGGACTTCGACAGCATCCATCCCTCGCTGCAGCGCCAGGCGATCTTGAACATGGCCTACGGCCTCTACGAGGTGTTGCCCGGCAAGATCTACCAGGTGCGCGGCTACGACCTCGCGAACATCAGCTTCATCAAGAGCGAGACGGGCTGGATCGTATTCGACCCGCTAACCGCGAAGGAAACCGCGGCCGCTGCGCTGAAGTTCATCAACGAGCAAGTCGAAGAGCGGCCGGTCGTCGCGGTCGTCTACTCCCACTCCCACGCTGATCACTTCGGCGGCGTGCGCGGGGTGGTCGAGGAAGCAGACGTGCGCAGCGGCAAAGTGAAGATCATTGCGCCCGCCGGCTTCATGGAAAAAGCCGTATCGGAGAACGTCTACGCGGGAACCGCGATGAACCGCCGCCTG
>JAFDAW010000309.1 GCA_019313605.1 Deltaproteobacteria bacterium | reverse complement strand
CGGGGATTCGAGGCTCTCGACGGCGATGGCATTCTCTGCAGCCCATTCGACGAAGTCACTGGAGACGGAACGAGCCGGTTCCGCACACCCACTTGCCAAAGCAGCCACGAGCAAGGCCCACGGAAGAGCTCGTTGCGCCGGTAACAGATCGAGGGAACCCATCCGCGTCACCTCCTTCTCGCGCGTGGTCCATTCATTGGATTGCCTTTGGGATAGCTCAATGAACCGTGCGCTGACTCGTCCGGCGAGTGTCACGCCGCCCGTCGGCGGTAATCCTACTCTACGCAACGCCATGGAATCCCTGGACACTGGTCGAGTCCTGGCTCAGCCGCTCTACCGAGTAAACATACGGGCGCGGTCGAGTGTCCAAAAAGTGACATCGCGCACGGAAAACCCGCATCTCAGCGGACACCACGGACACCAAAAATAGAGGCAATCCGCGAAATCCCAGCAATCACGCACCTCACGAGCGGACTCATAATCCGTTGGTCCCTGGTTCGAGTCCAGGTGGGCCCACCATTAGTAAGTGGTATTGGCACTGAGGCTTGTGCCGACCCGGAACGCGATGCTCGGCGTTGAAAGCAAAGACACGCTGGCCTAGACAGCCAGGGCGACGCCATCCCGTCCCCGTTCAGGGCAACGCAGCGTCGCGTCCGGCTAGCTCTCCCGCTCCACCCGACGACCAGGTGATGTTGCACAGTGCGTCGTTGCCCGGGGTGCGGACCAACCACCATTCCAATTCGTTTGGCGCCGGGTTACTGCCCGCTACGTTGTGCAGACCGGCGGACGTGGTCTGCGTGGGTGTCCCGACGATGCTCGGTGCGCGCGCCGCGATCTCCGCGCGGCCCTCGCCCTGCACGAAAACGGGGTACGGGAAAGCGACTCCGTCCCAGACGAACGAACGTTTGTCGAGGAAGACGATGCTCGGGATCTGGCCCTCGCATGCCTGCTTCGAGTACAACTCGCCGAGGAACGAGAAACCCTTCACGACCGCAGTCAGGTCGCCCAGTTGGTCTTCGCGTTCCAGCACCAGTCGAAAGTCGTTGTTGACATTCTCGTCGTAGTACGGGCAATCAGGGCCGATTTGAAGGGCTCCGCCGGCCAGGTCGGGGGCGAGGTTCCAGGATACGCCCGCGGTGTTCTGCCAGCGCAGCTGCGCCCCATCGAGCCAGATGTTACCGGCCTGCCATGCGTTGTTGACTGGAAGCCGTTCGTAGTAGCCGAGGATGTCATCGAGTTCGATCTCGTCCCAGGGGGCGTCCGCCGTTGCGTAACGCAGCCCGACGTGGAACGGAAGCTCGGCACTATGGAGTCGCTTGAACACCGACTCGTGGAAGTAGTCCGGTTCGAACTGGCCTTCGAAATCGGCCGGCCACGTGCCCTGGTCGAACCACTGGTGCGGCTCCTCCTCAAGACCGAACTCGTGCCATACTTGATAGAAGTGATGGAAGATCTCGTGCTGGAGCCACTGCGGGAGGTAGGTCATTCTCTCCCGAGGCTCGTAGGTGCCCAGCCCCAGGTGCCCGGGCACCCTGACGAGCCATCGGTCGTCAGCGATGAAGCACGGGCCGCCGTTCGGACCACGTCCCATGCCACCTGCGATGAACCCGGTGTATTGGAAGTCATCGTACTGCTCGGGAATGTGCGCGGGGTAGACGATCCACCACCAGTCGGTGGATTCGATGTCGGATTCCGAGACGCTGGCGAACGGCTGCGTGTAGTTCGACATCCCCGCATAGGTGACACCATTCGATGTCCACGCCTCGACCGCGACGTCGAGATTCGGCAGGGCGATGATCTGGGCGTCGATCTCCAGGATCCACTTGGTGATCGTATGGATGTATTCCTTGAACAGCCCGAGCGATTCGTGGACTACGGCGTAGTCATCGAGTGGGACGCGAACGTCGAGATCGTGGGTGACAGGGACGCCTCCGCCGGTCTCCAGCTGCTCGAGGTTCCGCGGCTCGATTCCGCTCGAGTGTCCGACCATGAGGACGGAAAGCTTGATCGTCCTGGGAGCTCCCGGATGACCGGGATTCGCGAGGCGCCATTCGGTCATGTCGGTCAACTGTCGTAGACCGTAATACGCGGGGGGCGTCCCGAGATTGAGCCCGAACGGCGTCTCCCCGAATATGGACCACCATACGGAATCGCCCACCGGGTATTGCGCCCAGAGCGAATCGAGCCTGCTCATGGCTTCCCCGTACAGCCCGCTTTCGTATTCCGATTTCGCCAGGAGGAACGCGGTCACCGAGGCCGTGTAGTGATCGGAAAGGCCTGGGACCGAGTCTTGAAGGATGAAATCCAGCGGGCTTCCGGTGGATGCAAGCCGATGAAACACGCCGTTGAACATGAATCCGCTGACTACGGGGATCGGGTCGCCGAATGCATCCATCTCGAGAACGATGTCGAAGTTGTTTTCTTGCCCCTCGTCGTAGTAAGGGCAATCCGGTCCGATGAGCAGCCGACCGTTGTCGAGATCCGCTTCGAGGTTCCAGTAGACGCCTGCGGCGTTGGCCCAGACGACCCGTGTCTCGGAGCGTCGGATGGCACCGGTGTTCCAGGTGTTGCTCGCCTGATCCACCTGATAGATGCCGTAGACATCGTCCAGGGAAATCTCGGCCCAGACATCGGCTTGCACGGGGCGGATGGCGATGGAGATCGCGATGACCGCTACCGACCGGAGCAGGCACTGTCTCATGAAAAGTACCCCACTAAAGCGTCCTCACCCCCCGGCATCCCCACCGGTCGCTACAACCCAAATTCGGCCTAAGCTCACATATACACACATGGTACAAGTTGGTGTAGCCTTTTCCTACGGGCGCTTGCTGTCCTCCGTCGCTGCGCGACTCCGGATCGAGTCCAGGTGGGCCCACCATGCTAAGTTCCAGCGACGGCGGACTCGGAATTCTCCGCGCTGAGTGGACGAGAGACGTGCGATGACAAAGCCAGAGCCAAAGTACAAGCTGGGTTATGAAGAGTTCATGATCCATTTCCTCGAAATGAGGACAGCCGAAACCCACGCGTCCTTTTTCACACCGCATCTGCGGCCACATATGAAGCTACTGGACTGCGGGTGTGGTCCAGGCGTAA
>JAFDAW010000072.1 GCA_019313605.1 Deltaproteobacteria bacterium | reverse complement strand
AGGGCAAATCCACGGAAACCACCTGCACAGCGCCACGCGCTTCGGCTCGGCACGCATTGATGCGGCAGATCCACTCTGCCTCGACGCCTTCCACATCGCGAGACAAGCCGGTGCCGAAGATCGCGTCGACCACGACTCCGCGAGCGGGCGGGCGCCATTCGTGGTCTGCGAGGGGCACGCCAACCTGACAGGCCCGTTCGAGATTGGTTGCGGCATCCCCGCTCAGGTTGCCGGCTTCGCCGAGCAGGATGACGCGAACGTCAACGTCTTGCCGATGCAGGTGTCGGGCCGCAACCAGGCCATCGCCCGCGTTGTTGCCCCGCCCACAGACGATCGAAACCTCGGCGCCATCCGGCAGCTCGCGATGCAACTCATCGGCGACGGCACGACCCGCATTCTCCATCAGGGTGTCGGCAGGGATTCCGAGCGTCTCGATCGTGTGGCGATCGAGTTCGCGCATTTCCTGAGCGTTTACCAACGGCCAACAGTCCGGCCGCATTTTCGGCGTGCCGTCCGCGCACCCGGGGCTCGAAGCATGTTCGCGATCGTCGCTGGAGGTCATCGGGCGGATTCCAGTATGACTTGTCCGACACACCACTGCGCGTCGTGGCTCAGTGTGAGCGCAATCTTCGAGACCCCCGCGCGTCGCGCCGCGCGCTCGGCGCCACCCGTCAGGCGGAGTGTCGGCGGCCCTTCACGGCCGCGAACCACCTCGATGTCGCGCCAACGCAAAGCGCTCGCGCGCAAAGCGCGCCGGGCGGCGAGTTTCGCCGCAAACCGGACCGCCAGGCTTTCGCCCGCTCGCCGTTTGCGGGCCGCGTACTCGCGCTCGCCATCGGTAAACAGTCTTTCTCGCAATCGATCGCCGTATCGGTCGAGAAGAGATTCGAATCGCGCCCGATCCACGAGTTCGATCCCCACTCCAACGATCACTGGACGGCGGCCCTCAGATCTCGAACCGCCCGATCCAGGCCCACCAGCAGCGCCCGCGAGATCGCAGCCCTGCCAACCGCGACGATTTCCGTTGCGGGTACATGATCGAGCACTTCTGGGGCTGTCACATAGCCGAGCCCACCACCGATCGCGATACGCAGTCGCAATTTGGCCGCCAGTCGAACCGCATCGGAGAGCGCCTCCAATTCTGCGCTGCGCTCTGCCGCGGGCAGATCGAGAATCGCACCCGTATAGAGTTCGACCCCGCTCGCGCGCTCTGCGTGGGCCGCCTTGACGGCGTCGAGTTTCGGATGCACCCGCAGCGATACGGGAATTCCCGCCTCCTGAAGCCCGTGCATCACAGGTGTCAGCGGCTGATTACCCGCGCGAAGATCCAGCGGGCCACCCGCCCATCCTCCGCCCCGGGCGCCCGCGGCGAGCAACACCCGGTCGGGCCGCGCCTCGAGCGCGACCTTCAAGAGGCCGGGGCTGGCCGCCATGCAAAGTTCGAAGCGCCGGGCCGCTCTGCGCGCGTTCAGCACGTCGCTCTCCGCGACGGGCTTCAACTCATCATCGATGCCGAGCCGAACGGCATCGACGCCCGCGAGTTCTGCGAGCGTCACCGCAGCCGCCACATCCACATCTCCGCTGTGGGTCGCCTCGCGGTGACCTACCAGGGCATCTAGAACCAGAACCAAACGGCGAATCGGATCACCCTCCCAGTGCGCGACGCAGTTCGTCGGCGAGATCTTGCGCGTATTCGCCGATCTTCTTTTCGTCGTCGCCCTCGACCATGATGCGGGCCAACGGCTCGGTTCCGCTGTAACGAACCAGCACGCGCCCGTGGCCGCCCAGTGCACTCTCGACTTTTTCGACCGACTGCAAGAATTCAGGAAGATCCTCAATCGGCTTCTTCTTGGCGACGCGAATGTTCAACAGAACCTGGGGATACCGAACAAAATCAGTCATCAACTCGGAGAGTGTGCTCTGCTTGCGCTGCATGTAGGCAAGCACCTGCAGCGCCGTGATCAGGCCGTCCCCACTGGTGTTGTGATCCAGGAAGATGACGTGACCGGACTGCTCGCCGCCGAGATTGAATCCACCCTCGCGCATCGCATCCACGACGTAGCGGTCGCCCACCTGGGTTCGAAGCAATCCGACGCCCAACTCCTCGAGAGCCTCCTCGAGGCCGAGGTTGCTCATCACGGTTGCGACGACCTGGCCGCCGCGCAAAACACCGCGCTCCACCATGTCCCGCGCGCACAGAGCGAGCAATTGGTCACCGTCGAGGATCGTGCCTTTCTCGTCGACCATCACGACGCGATCAGCGTCTCCATCGAGCGCGATACCCAAGTCGGCGCGAACTTCCTTGACCTTCTCGGCCACCTTCTCGGGGTGGAGCGAGCCGCAACCCTCATTGATGTTGCGTCCGTTGGGCGAAACGCCCAGGCAAAAGACCTCCGCACCGAGTTCTTCCAGCACGGTCGGGCCGACCTTGTAGGAGGCGCCGTTCGCGCAATCGAGGACGACTCGCACGTCATCTAGCGACAGGTCGATCGGAAACGTCTTCTTCAGGAAGACTACGTATCGCCCTGCGACGTCTTCGATGCGGTGCGCGCGCCCGATCTCATCGGGCGGCGCGCGGAGCCCCGAGAGCTCTCCCGAGGCAATCAGCGCTTCGATATTACGCTCGATCGCGTCGGGCAACTTGTAACCGTCGCTCGAAAAGAACTTGATCCCATTGTCGTGGTACGGATTGTGGCTGGCCGAAATCATCACACCGGCCTGACAGCGCATGTCTGCGGTCAAGAAAGCCATCCCGGGCGTGGGCATCGGGCCCACCTGAATTACATCCACGCCCATCGAACAGATGCCCGCCGCGAGCGCGTCCTCGAACAGATAACCCGACAGCCGCGTGTCCTTTCCGATGATGATGCGGCGGTTCCGGGCACCGTCTGCGCGGAAAACCCGCGCGATGGCCTGACCGAGAGACAGCGCCATCTCGGCCGTCATCGGGTGCACGTTGGCGGTTCCCCGAACGCCGTCGGTGCCGAACAGCCGTCTTTCACTCATTTTCGACACCCTCCTCGGTCACGGGTTCTGGAATCGGGTCCACCTGAATTCGCAGCCTGACCGGCTGATCTTCCTCGACCCAGATGTGATCCACACCCAGCGAGAGCCGCACTTCGCGCTCGAGGGGCTCGCTCAGTCCGTTCACATCGATCGTTTCGGTCATTACCTCGGGAAGCCGAAGCACCTTGCTGCGCGCGCCCTCTAGCCAGACCCGGGGCGGGTCGATCGCCACTTCGGTGAACACGAAGCCCTCCGCGGGCTCGCCCTCCAGATCAGCCGTGATGCGGACTGATTTTCGGCTCTTCCGCTCGAATTCCAATTCGATGGTGGCGGGTGAGCGGCTCAGAATCCGCGCATTCTGGGGCATCACCAGGGTCGTCTCGTCCACGAGATAGACCGCATTCCCGGGTTTCGCGCCCTCGAGATTGACCTCGTACTCGATGTCCTTGCTGGAAATATCCCGCAGCGCAGCCCGCGGTCCCAGCACACGGATGTTGATCACCTGGGTGCTATTGCGGGTAATCACGAGTTCTTCGGGCATCCCGACGAAGGCCACCGGAATGTCGAAGCCGCGCTCGATCTTGGATGTCCCGTGCGACATCCCCCAGAGAGCCGCGGAGATCGCGAGTGCAAGCAAGCCGTAGCGAATCTGGTAAGCGCGCATTCTATCCCGCCGAGCGAACCTGTCGGCTCTGGTTGGCGCGCTGGGTCGTGGCGGCTTCCTCGTCGGATGCGGCCGACTCGACGTCCGTTCCAGCATCGCCGTCGCCGCCCGGCTCCAGTTCAGCCGTCACAGTCGTAGAATCATCGGGCGCGCGAAGCTCCCTCGCCCCACTCATCGCGTCTCGCAAGACGACCCGCAGTCGCGCTGCATCCAGACCACTCACCATTTCTCCGCCCATCACGGCCGAGATCGTCGCTGTCTCTTCCGAAACCACGATCACCACGGCGTCCGTCTCTTCGGTAATCCCGACAGCCGCTCGATGTCGCGTCCCCACACCTTCAGGGAGGCGATCGCTCAGCGTGAGCGGAAGAATGCAGCCCGCGTAAGAGATACGCCCGCGTTGGATCACCACGGCCCCGTCGTGCAGCGGCGAATACGGGACGAAGAGCGAAATCAGCAACTCCTTCGAAACGTTGGAGTCGAGTGCGGTTCCCGCTTCGATCTGATCCTCCAGCCCGGTTTCGCGCTCCAATACGATCAACGCTCCCACGCGCCTCTGCGCGAGCCCCTGGGCGGCCCGGACCACTTCTTCGAGCATTTGGGATTCCTGCTGATCGGAAACCGAACGGAAGAAACCGCGACCCACGCGTGCGAGCGCGCGCCGAATGTCGTGCTGAAACAGGATCACGATGATGATCACCGCGGGCCCGGTGAGCTTTTGAAGAATCAGATGCATCGTGAGGAGGTTGAAGAGGTCCGCCGCCACGTTCGCAACCACCAGGACGATCAATCCAACCATGATCTGGACCGCCCGGGTGCCGCGCATCAGCAGCAGCAACCAGTAGATCCCGAGAGCGACCAGCACGATGTCGACCGTGTCGCGGAGAGGGTCGAAATTCGCGGACAGGTACTCCCAGAGTTCCCGCCAGAGTTCCCAGAGATATTCGATCACGCGATCGCCTCCCGTCGCGCATCGCGCAGTGCGCCCGCAACGGCCGCCGCTCGAACGGCTCCAGCCACATCGTGGACACGCACTGCATCCGCTCCCGCAAAGATAGCCACTGCACACGCAGCCGCAGTAGCCGCGTCTCGACACTCTACTGGATCGCCCGTCAATGTGCCGAGAAATGCCTTCCGGGACGGCCCCACCAGAACGGGCAGCCCCAATCTCGCCCCAAGCCCACCCGCATTGGCGAGAAGCGCGAGGTTGTCTTCCAGCCGCTTGCCGAAGCCGATTCCGGGGTCCACAGCCAGCCGCTCATCGGGGATGCCAGCTGCACGCGCTACGGCCAGCGAGACACCGAGCTCCGCCGCCACCTCGCCTAGCACATCGTCGAAATGCGGATTCTGCTGCATGGTTTCGGGCGTTCCCCGCAGATGGCCGACGATCAGGGACGCCCCGGCCGCTGCCACAATGTCGGCGAGCGCTGCATCGAAGCTCAACCCCGACACGTCGTTGACGACCCGGGCTCCCGCCCCGATCGCGGCTTCAGCGACCGCGGGCTTGCGGGTGTCGATCGAAATCTCGACCGGGAACCGTTTGGCGAGGGCCTCCACGACCGGCGCGGTGCGGTCGATCTCGATCGCCAGCGGGATCTCCAGCGCGCCGGGGCGGGTGGACTCGCCGCCCACGTCGAGCATCTGCGCTCCCGCCTCGGTCATTCGCGCAGCCGCGGCGACCGCGGCATCCACATCTACGGCGCCCCGATCACCCACCAGGCGTCCTCCATCCGAGAAGGAGTCCGGGGTGGTATTCAGGACACCGACGACCGTCACGCGCTCGCGCGGAAAGATCGTCGACGCAGTCAAGGGCACTCCTAACCGGGGAGGGGTTCGGGGTCGGGGATCGAATCACCCGAAAAGCCGGTGGGCTTCTCGGTATCAGCATCAGCATCGGTGGACACGACCACCGGTGGATCGGCGGCCGGAAACGGCAGCGGCGGGAGCGTCTTGCCCTGCATCAGCTGATTGAGTTCGCCCCGATCGAGGGTTTCGCGCTCGAGCAGCGACTCTGTGATCCGATCCAACGTCGCGCGGTTATCGCCCAACATCTGATAGGCCTCGTCATAGAGGCCCGTGAGCATCTTCGTCATTTCTTCATCGATCAGGCGAGCGGTGTGTGCGCTGTAGCTGCTGCGCTGCATGAAGTCGCGGCCGAGAAAGACGTCGTGATCGCCATCGCCAAACGAGACCGGGCCGATGCGATCGTTCATCCCATAAAGGCAGACCATATTCCGAGCCATTTCAGTGGCTTGCTTGAGGTCGTTTGATGCACCGGTTGAGATGTAGTTGAGCACCAACTTCTCTGCCGCCCGCCCACCCATGGCGTGCTTGATCTGGGCGACCATCTGGTCCTTGGTCAGATTGAAGCGGTCCTCATCCGGCATCGTCATCGTGACGCCAAGCGCCGAGCCTCGCGGGATGATCGTGACCTTGTGGACCGGATCGGCCGCGGGCGTGAGCAACGCAACCAACGCGTGGCCCGCTTCGTGATACGCGGTGGCCCGCTTGTCCTCATCGGTCATGATCAGGCTCTTGCGCGCGCTGCCCATCAGGACCTTGTCCTTGGCTTCCTCGAAGTCTCCATTCTGGACGAACTGCGCATCTCTGCGCGCAGCCAGCAGCGCGGCCTCGTTGACCAGGTTCTGCAGATCGGCGCCGACGAACCCCGGCGTCCCGCGCGCAATCGAACGCAGGTCCGCCGAATCCTCCAACGGCACCCGGCGCGTATGAATCTTCAGGATGGCCAGGCGCCCCCGGAGATCCGGCCTGGGCACGACGACGCGGCGATCGAAACGCCCCGGCCGCAGCAGCGCGGGGTCCAGCACGTCGGGCCGATTCGTGGCCGCGATCATGATCACGCCTTCGTTGCTCTCGAATCCGTCCATCTCGACCAGCAGCTGATTGAGGGTCTGCTCCCGCTCGTCGTGGCCGCCGCCGAGCCCCGCACCGCGGTGCCGGCCCACGGCATCGATTTCGTCGATGAAGATGATGCACGGCGCGTTCTTCTTGCCCTGTGCGAAAAGATCGCGCACCCGCGAAGCCCCGACCCCGACGAACATCTCGACGAAGTCCGAACCGGAGATCGAGAAGAACGGCACGCCCGCTTCACCCGCAACCGCTCGCGCGAGCAACGTCTTGCCGGTACCCGGTGGCCCCACCAGCAGCACGCCCTTCGGAATTCGACCGCCGAGCCGGGTGAACTTCTTCGGCTCCTTGAGGAAGTTGATGATCTCCTCGAGTTCGGCCTTCGACTCTTCGATCCCCGCGACATCTTCGAAAGTCACGCGATTCTGGTTCTCGGTGAGCAGGCGCGCTTTCGACTTGCCGAAGCTCATCGCCTTGCCACCGCCCGACTGCATCTGGCGGATGAAGAACAGCCAGAGCCCGATGAAGAGCACGAGCGGAAACCACATGATCAGGATCTGGCGCCAGAAGCTGCCCTCTTCCTTGGGCCGCGCCTCGATCTTGATGTTCTGGGTCTGAAGCCGAGTCAGAAGATCGCCGTCAATGACCGGCGTGAAGGTCGTGAACCCGCCGCCGTTGGTGAACGCGCCGGTGATGTTTCCCCCCTCTTCGATCTCGACGGCTTCGATCTCGCCGGTCTCGATCTTGGCGAGAAACTCGCTGTAGGGAAGCGGCGGATCCTCGGTCTCGGTCTGGCGCAGCATGGTGACGAGCAGCAGGATCATCACCAGGATGACGACCCAGAGAGCCATGTTCTTGTAAAGCTGTTGATTCACCCACGCCCCCAAACGAGATTTTGGCTGTAAACGGATTCTCGGCCCTGACAGGACCGGTATGGGCCAGCCGTGCCTGCGCGTTTAGCGCAGCCGCAAACCCGTGTCATTAAAAGACTAGCACGCGCTATCGACACCCACCCCGCCCTGTTGGTTCGGTCTAGCCCGGTTCGGTCTAACCCGTCGGCTCGATCGGGCCCAGCCGAAACCCTTCTCGGTCGCGCTCGAGCCGTGTACCGCCCGGCAACTCGAGCAGCGTCCCTGAACGCGCCGTGCGGAAGAACCCGAGCATCCGCTCCAGGTGCACCCGCGTCGCGTCTCGTTCTCCGCCACATCGCCGCAATCCCCAACGCGCGAGCCGGCGGGCGAGCGCTTCCGGAAGATCTTCCCAATCCTCTGCACGCGTCCTCAACCAGCAACCCGCGGGTGTAAATCTCAGCGCCGCCTCCCGTTCGACCAGCGCGCCGATCCACTCCGAGTCTCTCCTCTGTGCTTCGGCCAGATTGCCTACGGCCATGAGCAACTGATCGTTGAAGTCCCCGGTGAGCCCCGGCAACCAGCGCAGCCGCAGCCGGTTGCGCGCGTAGGCGACGCTGCTGTTCGATCGGTCCTCGCGCCACGCAATGCCCCGCTCTGCCGCGTAGGCTTCGATCTGCGTCCGGTTTACCCGCAACAATGGCCGCACCACCACACCATCGGCAGACCGCTCGGGAATGCCGCCGAGTCCGTCGGGACCCGATCCGCGAAACACGCGCAGCAGCACTGTCTCGGCCTGGTCGTTCGCGTTGTGGGCCGTGGCGATGTGCGCGCAGCCGGCCTCCACGGCCATCTCCCGCAGGGCCTGGTAACGCAGGGTTCGCGCGGCCTCCTGAACCGTGGGCCGCTCGCGGCTCGAACGGCCCACGCGCAACTGCTCGGGCTCGGCCCGGCGGCTGAAGGCAGGGACGCCGAGCTGCTCCGCAAGCTCCATCACCGACGCTTGATCGGCCTCCGAATCGTCGCCTCGAAGAGCGTGATTCACGTGCCCAATCGATAGCTTGAGGCCCTTTTCTCCAGCGATTTCTAGGAACGCATGGGCGAGTGCGTTCGAATCGAGACCACCGGAGACGGCCACCAGAACGCTCCGGCCGCTCAGGCCGAGTGCATCCACAACCCGCTTCATCTCGCCGATCAACATGCGCCAAGCTTAGTACGCCGGAGGCTCAGCCGGGCCTGATGGCGCCAAAGACAGACCCGGCCTCAATCCGCCGCAAGGCGGGTCGAACGACAGGAGGCCGCACCGCTGGCGCGTCGCGGACGGCTCGGGTAAGCACCGCGCGTGGAATCTCCGACCCACAACGTCGGCCGCTGGCTGGACCGGCACGCCGATACCGCGGGCGACCGGCGCGCGATCGTCGACGCCGAGCGCGATCTCGACTACGCGGCGCTCTGCGATCGAACCCGACGCTGCGCGGCCGTATTGCGCGACGCGGGCGTCGAGCGCGGCGATCGGGTCGCGATCCTGCTCGGCAACCGCAGCGCCTATATCGAGGCCGTCTTCGCCGCCGCCCGCCTCGGCGCCATCGCGGTCCCCGTGAACGCGCGGTTCACGCCACCGGAGATCCAACGCATCCTCGACGACTGCAAGCCGCGCATCCTCATCCACGAGAGCGGGCTTTCGAAGCAGGCCGAGTCGGCGTCGGAACTCAGTCAGCTGTCCCGGATGCGGAGAATCGCGTGCGGTGGCGAAGACGATCCCTACGAAGCGGCACTGGCGGCGGCTCGGCCACTCTGCGATCTCGAGCCGGTCTCTCCCGAAGATCCAATGCTCTTGCTCTACACCTCGGGAACCACCGGCGTCCCCAAGGGAGCGCTGCTCCCGCATCGAAAGACGCTCTTCAACAGCCTCAACGCCCAGCTCTACTTCGAGTTGACCCAGAGCGATCGAACGCTCGTGCCCCTGCCCCTCTTCCACTCGTTCGGGCTGTTGATCCTCGCGCTCCCGACGCTCTACACGGGTGGCAGCGTCCATCTGATACCGCGTTTCGATGCGGACGAGCTTTGGGAAATCGTCGACCGCGAGAGAATCACCCTGCTCGGTGGTGTTCCCACGATGTTCCAATCGCTACTCGAAGCCCTGGGGCGAGAACCCGCGACAGGGTTCAGACACGACTCTCTGAAGTTCATGTTCACCGCGGGTGCCGCGGTATCGGCCGAGCTGGTGCTGGCTTTCGAGAAACGCAACCTCGTGTTGAAGCAGGGCTACGGACAAACCGAGACTTCGATTCTCTGTTGCCTCGATGCCCGGGACGCCATCCGCAAAGCCGGCAGCGTCGGCCGCTCGGTCTTTCACGTGGAGCTGCGCGTCATCGATCCCGAGACCCTCTCAAATCCGATCGACCAGTGGCGCGATGTGGCGGTCGGCGAAACCGGCGAGATCACAGCGCGCGGCCCGATCACCTTCCTCGGTTACTGGAACCTCCCCGAGGCGACTGCAGAAACGCTGAGGGGCGACTGGGTGCGCACGGGCGATCTCGCGACCGTCGACGCGGAGGGGTTCGTCACGCTCGTGGCGCGGGCGCGCGAGATGTACATCTCGGGCGGCGAGAACGTCTATCCGGCCGAGATCGAAAATGCCTTCGCCGAACACCCGGCGATTCGAGAGGTTGCGGTCACGGGGATTCCGGATGCGAAGTGGGGCGAGACCGGGAGAGCCTACGTGGTGCCCACCGCGGACGGCGCACTCGACACGGAGGCCTTGCTCGACTGGGCGGGTGAGCGGCTCGCGCGTTTCAAACTACCCAGCGAGTTCATCATCGTGGACTCCCTGCCTCGCACCGCGAGCGGCAAGGTTCAGAAGCACCGTCTTCCAGAAATCAATTCGCGGTGAGCAGGCGCAGCCGATTGCCCACGCGTTCCGCGTAGTCCGCCATCTCGCCCACGTCGTCGACCATCCTGTACCAGAACATGGCCGAGATCCCGAGTTCATCCTCGATGCCGAATAGAAGCCGCTGAACGCGTTCTTCGAGTTCATCGGTATGGGTCTCCATCCGCGACAATTCCTCGATCATCTGATCCACACGCGCCACTTCGCGACCGCGAAATCCCGTCTCCACCAATTCATCCAGTTCGTTGATCACGCGCTCGGCCTGCTCGCAGGCCGACACCACGCGTCGAACCAACTCGAGAAACGCCGAGGCGAGCTCCTTGGGGACGACCATGCCCCGCAGGTCGGCGAGTTCGGCGATGTCCTGGGCGACGTCAGCGATGGAATCCTGATAGTCGAGGATCTCGAGCATGTCCCTGCGCTCGACGGCCAGGAACATACGCTTGGGAAGATTGCTTCGGATCTCGTTCTTGATCCGATCGGCCTCGTGCTCCAGGCGATCGATCTCCTGGCGTCTCGCCGCAACCGCGGCCTTGTCGCCGGCCACCATCTCCTCGAACAGCGGCAGGATCTGCCGCGCGCATTCGACTGCGGCCCGCAT
>JAFDAW010000308.1 GCA_019313605.1 Deltaproteobacteria bacterium | reverse complement strand
GCGCAGCGCCTTGAGGACGGACGGATTCGCGTGCCCCGCGATCAGCGGCCCCCACGATCCGACGAAGTCGATGTACTCGTTGCCGTCGGCGTCCCAGATGTGACAACCCTTGCCGCGCTCGATGAAGCGCGGCACGCCGCCGACGGATCCAAATGCCCGCACGGGGCTGTTGACGCCGCCGGGGATGACGCGCTTCGCGCGCTTGAAAAGTTCTTTTGAGCGATCGGTAGTCACGTTTGAGCCTCTTCGGGGCTAGGCGCCCTCGTCGCCATCCGTCAAGTCTGGTTCCGCTGCATTGGAGCCCGATTCCGCGCCATTGCCTTTCGACACCTCGCGACCGGCCGACTCCTCACCTTCGAGCGACACTTCATCTTCATCGCGCTCGGCCAACCGAGCCATCGAGACGAGCCGCTCGCCGCTATCGAGTTTCATCACCCGCACACCCTGGGTGGCGCGACCCATCGTCGAGATTCCCTTGACGGGGCAGCGCAAGACCTTGCCGCCATCGGTGATCAGCATGACTTCGTCGTCTCCGACCACCTGCGCGACGCGCACGACCTTGCCGTTGCGATCGGAGGTTCGGATCGTGATCACGCCCTGGCCTCCGCGGCGCTGCAACCGGTAGTCATCGAGTGGGGTCCGCTTGCCGTAACCCTTTTCGGTGATGGTGAGGATCGTCGCGCCCGGCGAGAGGATTTCCATCCCGACCACTTCGTCTCCCGAGCCCAGCGCCATCCCGCGCACGCCCGCGGCCGCACGCCCCATCGGCCGCACCTGCTCTTCGGGGAAGCGGATCGACTTGCCGCCCCGGCTCGCGATGATGACCTCTTGAGATCCGTTCGTCCGACACGCTGCGATCAGCTCGTCCTCGGTATCGAGGTTGATCGCGATGATGCCCCCGCGCCGCGGATTCGAGAACGCGGAGAGCGGCGATTTCTTGATCGTGCCTTTTCGCGTGCAGAGCAGTACGAAGCTTCCGTCGTCGTCGTCGAAGCTCCGCACCGGCAGCGTCGCCTGGACGCGCTCGCCGTCGGCGAGCTGAAGCACGTTGTTGAGTGCGCGGCCGCGCGCCGCGCGCCCGAGTTGCGGAAGCTCGTGGACCTTCAGCCAGTGGGCGCGTCCGCGGGTGGTGAAAAAGAGGATGTAGGCGTGCGTCGAGGCGACGAAGAGGCGCTCGACGAAATCGGCTTCACGCGCCGCCATGCCCTTCACGCCCTTGCCGCCGCGCCTTTGCGCGCGGTACTGGGTCAGCGGATTGCGCTTGATGTAACCGCTGTTGGACACGGTCACCACCATGTCCTCTTCTACGATCAGGTCTTCGGTGCTGATCCCCTCGACAGGGCCGACGAGTTCGGTCTTGCGGTCGTCGCCGAAGCGATCGCTGATCTCCTGGACTTCCTTGACCGCCACGTCGAGGATCCGCGTGTCACTCGCGAGCAGATCCACGAGGTCTGCGATCTTGGTCCGGATCTCCTCGAGCTCGTCGAGGACGCGTTGGCGCTCGAGTGCCGTCAGCGCCCGTAGGCGCATCTCTAGAATCGCGTTGGTCTGTCTTTCGCTGAGTTCGAAACGATCCATCAGTCGCGTGCGGGCATCCGCGGTGGATTGCGAAGCTCGAATGATCGAGATCACTTCGTCCAGGTTGTCGAGCGCAACTTCAAAACCTTCGAGCAGATGGGCGCGCGCCTCGGCCTGCGCGAGATCGTAGGTAGCTCGACGCACGACGACTTCGGCGCGGAAGTCGAGGAAGTGCCGCAGCGCCTGCTTGAGAGAGAGCAGTTTGGGGCGGCCGTTTACGAGCGCGAGCAGGTTTACGCCGAAAGTCGACTGCAGCGGCGTCTGCTTGTAGAGCTGGTTGAGTACGATGTCGCCCTGCGCGTCGCGACGCAATTCGATCACGACGCGCATCCCATCGCGATTCGATTCGTCCCGAAGATCGGTGACACCATCGATCTTGCCTGCACGTACCAGGTCAGCGATCCGCTCCAGGAGCGACGACTTGTTGACCATGTAGGGGATCTCGGTGACAACGATCCGCGGTCCGCGCTTGCTCTCTTCGAACCCTGCGCGCGCGCGAACCGTGAGCAGGCCGCGGCCCGTCGCGTAGGCGGATCGAATGCCGTCGCGGCCGCAGATCATCGCTCCGGTCGGAAAGTCTGGACCGGGGAGTTTTTCGAGCAATTCGTCGAGCGTGCAATTCGGGTTGGTGGCTTCTAGAACGATTGCGTCCGAGAGTTCGCGCAGGTTGTGGGGCGGGATGTTCGTCGCCATCCCGACCGCGATCCCCGACGATCCGTTCGCGAGCAGGTTCGGGAAGCGCGCGGGCAATACGACCGGCTCCATGACGCCGCCGTCGAAGTTCGGCACGAAGTCGACCGTCTCGCGGTCGATGTCCTGGAGCATCTCCTCGGCGAGGGGATGGAGGCGTGCCTCCGTGTAGCGATAGGCGGCCGCCGAATCGCCGTCGATCGATCCGAAGTTGCCCTGACCGTCGACGAGCGGATAGCGGAGCGAAAAGTCCTGGGCCATCCGGACCATCGAGTCGTAGACCGCGCTGTCGCCGTGCGGGTGATAGTGCTTGAGGACTTCTCCGACGACTCCGGCGGACTTCGAATAACTGCGGCTCGAGAGCAGCCCTTCCTGGAACATCGCATAGAGAATGCGCCGGTGGACGGGCTTGAGGCCGTCGCGCACGTCGGGCAGCGCGCGGCTGATGATGACCGACATCGCATAATCGAGAAACGAGCGACGGACCTCGTCTTCGATATTGACCGGCGGGTGGGAGAAATCCGGAGGCGTACCTCCCCCCGCATCATCTCCGGAGGCACCGTCGTCGGGCAGTCTGGGTTCGTCGCTCACGGCAGCCGTTTCCTAGATATCGAGGTTCTGCACTTCGAGCGCGTTGCGCTCGATGAACTCGCGGCGCGGCTCGACGTCGTCGCCCATCAGTGTCGTGAAAGCGAGATCCGCCTCCACGGCATCGGGTGCGCGCACCTGGAGCAGGGTTCGATTCTCCTGGTCGAGCGTTGTGTCCGCAAGTTGGTCGGGGTTCATCTCCCCCAACCCCTTGTAGCGTTGGATGGAGAGGCCCTTTTCGCCGATCTTCAACAAATGCGCGAG
>JAFDAW010000071.1 GCA_019313605.1 Deltaproteobacteria bacterium | reverse complement strand
CGACGAGACCGCGGTAAACGCGCGAATCCTCTACTGGGGGATCGACGGGGCCGGCAAGACCGCAAACCTGCAATCCATCCACCGCAAGCTCAGGACGGATCACCGCGGAGAGATTCAACGCGAAGCCACCGTGATCGATCCGGCGGTCGAGTACGAATCCCTGGCCATCGAACTCGGCGAAGTCGGAGGCTTGAAGACCTGTATTCAAATGATCGCCGTCCCGGGTGGCGCCGACCAGGCGCCCACCCGAAAGCAGCTACTCGACCAGGTAGACGGCATCGTGATGGTGGTCGATTCGCGCGAAGAGCGGATCGAAGAAAACGCGTCGAGCCTGAGCGAACTCTGCGAGATGCTGCTCGATTACGGGCGCCAGATCGAAGACGTTCCCCTCGTCTTGCAGTACAACAAGCGCGATCTATCGGATCCCTATGCGATCGAAGTGTTGCATCGAAAACTCGGGATGAATGGAGTCGCCGTATTCGAGGCCGTTGCGACCGAAAATTCAGGTGTCCTCCAGACACTTTCGACGCTCTCCAAGCACGTCATTCGCAGCCTGAGAGGCCAGCAGTTCTCTGCCCAGGCCGAAGCGACACCGGAGCCCGGCGATAGCCTCAGCGACCTCCAGGCCCAGCCGGAGCCGATCCAGGCGGACGAGATCGAACCCGTTACCGAGCTCATGCAGACCGCCTACCCCGAAGAAACCGCGCCGGAAGTTTCCGCAGCGACCCGGATGGAGGACGCGATCCTCTCCGAAGAGGAGCACCCCGAGGCGAATGCCCTCGACGATCTCGCCGCATCCGCGCAGACCGCGCTCGAAATACCCTGGGGCGAACTCGAAGACGAAGGCGAGCCGAGCACGGCCGTCCAACTCAATTCCGAATTTTCGATTGCGTCCGTCGGAGAGGCCACCCGCAGTGGTGAGCGCGGCGTGCGCATCCCGCTCGTCGTCAGCGACAAGAGTGGCCGGACATCGAATCTCGTTCTCACCATCCAACTCGATCCCGAGGCTGACGGAGAAAACGGCTGATGCGCAAGCGGATTGGCATCTATCGCGCGACGGAAGAAGCGCGCCAGCTGATCCCCTCACTGCTGGAAAACCCGGAATTCGAGCTCGGCGCCATCGTCGACCCCGACGCCGAATCCATTCGCCAGCAGTTCGACGCGATCGATCCCGGAATCGCACGCGTGTTGGACGAGTGCATGACGGCCGACCTCGACGCGTTGATCCTCGATGCGGATCTCCACGCCGTCGTCGATGCCAGTGCCAGCGGCGATTTTGCCGCGAGCCACCCGGCCCTCAGCGAGCGCGGCATCCAGATCGTCACGCCACTGACCGCGCGTCTCCTCTGGTGCTTCAGCCACGCCTCACCGAACAGCAAGGCCGATCTACTCACCGCGCTACACGAGATCGTCGAGTCTTACAACCTCACCGTCGACGCGGACGAACTCTTTTCACGCGTACTCGAGATTGCCGTTGCCGTCACGGGTGCCGAAGGCGGCTCTCTGATGCTGTTGGATCACGCTGCGCGCGAACTTCGCGTGCGGGTCGCCGCGGGCGTCGAACCCGAATTGTGGCCCAAGATTCGGGTTCCGATCGGTCACGGCATCGCGGGCCGCGTCGCCGCAGACGCTCGCCCTCTCCGGCTTCGCGGAAAAGCCGATCGCCAGGCGTTCAAGATCGTTCGCGAACGCCTCGACGTCGAATCGGCCATCTCGGTTCCGCTGATCTTCGAAGGCCGCGTGCTCGGCGTCCTCAATCTCCACCACTCGACTCGGGCAGATGCCTTTTCGGATGAGAGCCTCGAATTCGCCGAGCAACTCGCGCATCTCGACGCCCAGATCATCGCCCGGTCCCAGGAACACGAATCCCTGCGGAGCCAGGCCGCTCGCTACACGGCGGTACGACGCGTGCGGGAGATTCTATCGGGAAGGGATCCGCTTCCCGATCGACTGCGCTCGTTCTGCCTCTTCGTCGCGGAACAAGTCGGCCACGGCATCGCAACCATCTACCTGCGCGATAGTGGCGAAACGGATCTCCGACTGAGTGCGACATCGCTGGAGGGCGGAGGTTTCGGCGGAGAATACCGAATCAAGATCGGCAGAGGCATCGATGGGGCCGCCGCACAGGCCCGAGAACCTTCGATCTTGCGGTCTTCGAAAGGCGACCTTGCCTACGCGGCTCTTCCACTGATTGCCGGAGATACTCTCTTTGGTGTTCTATCCGTCCAGGGAGGAGACGAGGCGGCTGGCAGCCGTGCGGCTGAGGAAACGCTGTCCGAAATTGCCGCGGCGGCGGCTGAAGAGATCGCCCACGCGGAGCGCGAAGCCACCATGACTTCCCGAGCCACCCAGGTGGGCGCACTCAACGAAGCCGGAATTCGGATGATCTCTGCGACCGATCCCGCCGAGGTCCTGCGCATGGCAACCTCGTCTGCCGCGATGGCGCTGGGAGCCGATCACGCAATCCTCAGGGTCCAGGATGAAGAAACGCGGCGGTATGTGATTCGATCCTATTTCGGCTCCGCTGACGGCCGGCTCCAGGAGCAGTTGTTCCGACTGGACAAGCACATCTCCGTCGAAGTGATCAAGAAGCGCGCGCCCCGGCTGACTGCCGATCTCGCAGACAGCGCCGCACTGAGCGAACTCCGCGCAGACTTCCAATCCGCGATCGCGGCGCCTCTCATGCGAGAAGGCCGCGTGATCGGAACCCTCACCATTTACGACAAGATCGTTGCAGACCGCTTCTACGTCGGCCGTTTTTCGCAGGAAGACCTCGGACTGTTCACGAAGTTCGCGTCCTATGTCGAGCGGGCGGTGGTCAACGCCGACTTCTACGCCCAGGCGCGCCAATATCGGAATTTCGAGACCGAGACGGGCCTGCCCAACGAGCGCTATATCAACAAGCGAATCGACGACGAGATTGCACGCGCATCGGAGCACGGAGGCGCGCTCGCGATCGCGGTCTGCTTGCTCGAGAACCTCGATGAGATCAGGGGCGCAAGCGGTCGCGGACGCGCCCGCGAGGTCGTGCAGCGAACCGTTGAATCGCTTCGCAACCACCTGCGAGACTTCGACGTGATGGGCCGCACCGGGACAGGCGAGTTCACGATCCTGATGCCCGACCCGGGATACTCGGCCGGCGAGCGCGTCTACGCGCTGGCTCGCGCTGTCGCGGACGACGTATCCAACAACAGCGCCATCAACGATCCGATCCGGATTGCGCTGAGCTTCGGATACGCGATCTATCCGAGCGAGGGCACCGAGCGAGAAGACCTGCTCACGCGAGCAGGCACCCCTCGCATCCGCATGGTTTAGCGAGTCCCGATCCCACCCGTTCTACGAGCGAAATGCTTCGATCAAGATGGCGGCGACCTCCGGTCGCATGATTCGCGAATCCGGTGTTTCGCCAGAGCGCAACTGCTCGCGCACCTTGGTGCCACTCACCATCACCGGCTTCTCGTCGGGATGTCTTTCCGTGAGATCGACGCGTCCGAGTGATTCGTAATACGCCGCAAACCCGATCTTGCAGGGCCGGATGTGGAGCTCACCCGACAGCTGGTCGAATACCTCCTGGGCATCGAAGTCTCCCCAGATCGGGCTGCCATCCTCATAGGGGGCATCGGCGTGTTTTCGGCCGATCACGAGATCGCTGAAGCCGTAGTTCTGACGGTAGATCGAGTGCATGATGGCTTCGCTCGGGCCGCCGTAGAACATCTTGATGTCGAGCCCGATCAGTTCGAATACTTCCGACAGGTCGTACCCGGTGGAACGCCAGAGAGCCTCGTCCTTGTCGCCCTCTCCGAGTAGTCGCCGATCGTGGAGCAGCCGATAACAGCGCATCCGGGTGGCGGCCGGCACGTCGTCGCCCTTGAGTTCACCGACGAGCGGATTGAGGACGACACCCGTGAAATGCCCCTCACGTGTGAGATTTTCTGCACCTGCAACCAGCGCGTATTCGTGAGCGCGGTGCAGCGGATTGCGGGTCTGGAAAGCCAGCGCGCGATCCCACTTGTGCTCCCGAATGAACGTACGGGTCATTCTTGGCGAGAGCATGTACTCGCCGTAATCGGGGTCAATGGGTTGCGGGAGCACGCGCAGCGTGCCTCCAATCAAATCATTGCGCGGATCGCTTTCGACTGCGCGCCCACCCGGATGATCGAATCGATCCGTCCGGTAAACCTTCTCGATGTAGCGCTGCTTGTCCCACTCGAAGATCTCGAGATCATCGACGATCCCGGCCACCGTGCCCGACTCGTCTCGAAGTGCGGCCGACGCTCCGGAGGACAACGACGAAATCTCTTCCGGCGTCACGGGAAGTGACAGCGGAATCCCCCAGGCAAAACGGCGCCCACCCACTTCGATGCACTTTTCGTCGAGAACGCGATTCCACACATCGGCGCGCATCGGGCCTTCCATCGGCGACAATGCGCCATCGGAAATCCGATAGACGGTCGAGAGATCGGCCCGGGTGACGCGCACCGACGGAAGCGATTCCGCCTCCTTTACGAATTGACTCCGCTGTCCGAGCGGAACCCGGCGGTCGACCAGATCGTCCAGCCCACCGTGTACCGGCACCAGGTCGGCTGCCGTATCCATCTTGTCTTCGCTCATCCTTCGATCTCTCCTTCCCTACCACACTGCGTGAGTGCCATCTCCATCCGAGAACAGGACCCTGTCCCCAGTTCCATCAAACCGTCTCACGAAGAGCCGATAACGATTACCCGACACGGACTCGTAGGCCACGAGTGAGCCATCCGGTGAAACCGCCGGACCGTACTCATCCGCACCCGAGCCCCGCCCGATTCGGGTGCGGCCAGTCCCGTCGCGGCGAATGCGCCATAGCGCGGGCCTCTTGCCGGTGGGGTGACTGTAGACGATCCATTCGCCATCCGGAGAAAAAGAAGGTTCGCGGCCCTGCGCGATGGCGCGAGCGGGCTCTTCACCCCCAAAAAAGTGGATCCAGATCTCACTGCGATCGCCGGGAAGAAGCCGAACCCAGGCGGTTGCGCTGCCGTCCGGGCTGCAGGCGGGCTCTCCGTCCATCGGCCCCTGGGAGATCGATTCGACCGCATCGCCGGGACCGATCAGTGCGATTTGTGAAACCAGCTTCGCCCGACTCACCCGGCCCTCGGCCGGTTCCGGCCGGCTCGCGACCGCCGCGACCAGCCGACCGCCCGGTCCGTAGCAGCCCTGCGGGTGATGATCCGGCCCTCCGGTGACCTGCGAAACGACTCGCGAGCCGCGCTGGAATTCGAAGAGTTGAAGCGTCCCCTGGTCCCACTGGGCGAACAGGAGTCGATCGCGATCCGGAGACCAGGCGAGCGGGATCGCACCCTTTCGCGCCGACTCGAGAACCGTCACCTGCCCGCTCCGCGGATTCAGCAGGGAGAGTCGACCCGCAAATTCAGCATCGGTGCGGCTGCCCAAAGCCTTCGCCAGGTAGTCGCGAAACGTATTCAGATGGACGACCGAAGAACTCTCGTACTGGCTTCTGGCTTCCAGTCTCTCCCGCTTCGCGCGCCCCTCCGCGCGGCGACGCGCTTCTTCCTCGGGATGAAAGATGAACGCAATGGGATCTTCTGGGATTTCGTTTCGCGCCACGCCCGGGCCTGCACAGCCGGGTGCGACGAGCATCAGCCCGACGGAGAACACGGCCCATGCACTTTTCATGTTTCGGAAGAAATGACCGTGTGTCCGAGAAACGACTGGCCTTCCCCTCCCTTCCGAAAGAAGCCCACGGAATCCACCTTGCGGTCGAAGATTGCGACGACGATGTGATCTGCGTCGGGAAACGGGAAGTTCTCGCTCTCCGCGTAGGCCAGATCCATTCCAGAGAAATAGGCGCCTACGCCAACGTGCGAGTGGTAGACAGCCGTCACTCGCGCTCCGCGCGCTTCGGCCTCCTCGTAAACGATCATGTAGTCGAGCGAATTCATATAGAACGCTTCCGTTCCATCCCGCGGATATTCAACCGGGTCTTGTCGATGATGCATCGTCATCTCGTTGCGACAGCGCACGAGGCGCTCGAAACGGTCTTCGTCCGTGCCCACGATCAGCCCACAGCACTCCTCGGGCAGACTCTGGATCGCATGCGCGTAGAGGTCGTTGAGAATCCGCCGCGGGATCTCAACCGAGGGCAAGGCCTCATCAACGTCGATGCGTCTCTGCCCATTGTTTTCAGCATCGATCATCTGGCGTTCCACCTGCCGGATTGCGTCCTTCCCGACCACCCGGCGATTCCAAAGCAGGTGCTCGCGCGTCGCATGGCTGCAGCCACGGGTTGCCCGTGAGGCCGATTCCCAGTCTCGATTCCGGGGGCCAGCAGAGGCCGCATTCTACGCGACGACGCCTGCTCCTGCGAGGCACCCCCTGCGAGGGCTCATCGGGGGATATCTCCATCTGTTCGGCCCATCTGGGCAGCCTGGTTTCCACCGAAAACAAGCCAAACTCGGCGTCCTTTGCAATCGAAGTTGCGCTTTAGTTTCCGGCTGCTGTGGCCGATGAATGGGGCGCGGCGCTTGGTGCCAACCCATGCGCTGGGAGGGGAAAATGGACCAGCTCGCTCAGTTGCTCAGTCTCCCGGCGGAAGCCAGCAACCTCGCGATTCCCACATTGCTCTTGAATCTGTTGTTGGGTGCCGCACTCGGCGGCCTGCTGCGTGCCCAATACGTGCGCTTTTCGGGATCGCTTGCCAATCGCGAACTCTTTGCGCGCAATTTCATTCCGATCATCCTCGCGGTGACGCTCATCATCATGGTGGTCAAGGCTTCCCTCGCCCTGTCGCTCGGACTCGTCGGCGCCCTCTCGATCGTACGATTTCGAACGCCGATCAAGGATCCGGAAGAGCTGGTGTATCTCTTCCTCGCGATCGCAATCGGACTCGGACTCGGACTCGGCGCGGAGCAGAGCGTCGCTACGGTGGCGTCGATCGCCCTGATCCTCACGATCCTCACCTTGCTGTCGTGGAAGCGCGGCGAAGCCGCGCGTCAAGCGCTCTACCTCGAAATCGAACTCGCCGGAGGAGCACCGCCCGACTCGATCCTCGCGCAACTTTCAGATCTACTGCGGGCCAGTTTTTCGGGTGTGAATCTTCGCCGCTTCGACACCCAGGGCGACGCGGTCATGGCCTCATTTTCGGTGAGCTGTGCGGCGGGTAGTGGAGAATCCATCGAAGCGGTGAGCGATGCGATCCGATCCAACTGGCCGGCGGCGCGCGTGACCTTCCTCGATCAGGACCACGTTCCGGGCGTCTAGGCGATGCGTCTCGTCAGCCCGCGAGATCGAACCGCTCAGCTGGTTGCCGGACTGGCGCTGCTCGCGATCGCGCTGGTGGCGGCCCAGATTCGCTGGACCGGCTCTCCCGAACTCGAGCGGCTGCGGAGCGGCTGGCTGGAGTTGGGCGACGCGTGGACCGCGGCATTGGATCCCGAAGGTTTTCACCCCGTTCGGATCGACGTCACGATGGAAGACGCACAGCACGCCAAGATCGAACGGCACGTCGAACGATCACTCGCGTTGGGAGCGATTCCGCACAGTGAAGACGACTGGGTCAAAGCGACGGTCAGTGTCGGCCCAGACGTCTTCAACGCAAAGGCGCGCCTGAAGGGCGATCTACTCGACCATATCGACGACGGCATTTCGCTGCGCGGTACAGGCCGCGCGCTGGGGCTGCGCACCTTCAATCTCCAACATCCGAAGACCCGCCGCTATCTCTGGGAATGGGCGTACATGCGCCACGCCGAGCGCGAGGATCTGTTGACGCCACGCCATGAGTTCGTGAACGCCTCGTTGCCCGGTGCATCTCGCAAGCCGTATCTCCTGCTCGAGCACTTTTCGAAAGAGCTGCTCGAACGCCAGCGCCGGCGCGAAGGCGTGGTCGTC
Organism: Deltaproteobacteria bacterium; assembly: GCA_019313605.1. Lineage (GTDB taxonomy): Bacteria > Myxococcota_A > UBA9160 > UBA9160 > SMWR01 > JACZVU01. The sequence goes on along the minus strand of JAFDAW010000071.1, from coordinate 3,061 downwards.
AAATTCTCCGAGGCCGACTATTTCGCGGGCGGCATGCAGAAGCGCGCAGCACTCGGTGAGGACGTGGCACTCCGCACGGGTTGGCGCCGCGCGCCAATCGAAGTCTTCGGGGAAGGACGCATTGCAGGGGACTCGGAACTCTCGCTCCAACGCACTCTTGCCCTCGAGCGTTTCGAAGCCTTCCGAAGCGGCGAACTCGGCGTGCACGAAGCCTTCGATGTCGAACGGACGGCGCGCTGGCTCGCCCTCACCCTGCTCTGGGGCGCGCATCACGGCCTGCACCCCAACAACACACGCGTCTACTACGATCCCGTGCTCGGGCGCTTCGAGCCAATCGCGTTCGATGGCATTGCCGGCCCGCTGGTTGAGGCGGAGTACGCAGAGTTCACCGAGCGCCTCGCCGATTATGTCGAGGGTCACTTTCTCTCCAATCCGGTCCTGAGCCAGCATTTCGTCGCGGAGGCGTTGCGACTCACGGAGCCACCCTCCGTCGAGGCCCTGCTCGACGAGCTAATGCCGGAACTCGAGACTCGCGCTGCTTTCCTGATGCAGGATCCGGCTTTTCAACAGATGAGCGCCCGCTGGACGCACTTCGGCTGGCTTCACCGGAATGCGCGCTGGCTGAGGGAGCGCATCTCCGAGCCCGCCGATGCAAAAGTCTCGATTCGAAGCGATGCGCGCGGTCGCGCGACACTCGAAATTCGCCCGCGCTCGGGATTCGCATTGCAGTGGCTGGCGGTCGAACTCGCAGATGGTCGCGTTCTTCCGATCGGATCGGACGCTGCGCCGCTGCCTTTCTACTTGATTTCCGGGCAACGCCCCGGCCAGGAACCGCCACGCGCAGCGTTTTCGTTGCCCGTTGAACTGCGCGCGCCAAAAGCGATCATCGTGCGGGTCGCGGGGCAACCCGGTCGGAAAACTGCACGGTTCGAGATCGCGGCAGCCGGAGAACTCGAGACACCCCAGCCGGACCCATCTGCGCTTGACCTCGCGCTGCGCGAAGGGCGACTCGAACGCGAAGACGCGCTCGCCAGCCCTCCCCTGCCGCGCGGTTTCGCGATCGAGGCAAAGGATGGGCTGCGTTGGGTCGTGGCGCCTCCCGGCGAGCATCGCCTGCACACTGACCTGTGGATCCCGCCCGGCTACGCGTTTGCAGCGCGCCCGGGTGCACGCCTGCTGATGGCTGACGGCGTGGCGATCGTCGTCGAAGGACCCGTGTCTTTGATCGGGAGCGTCGAACAGCCAATCGAATTTGCCCCACTCGAGAACCGCTGGGAAGGGCTCGTGGTGATCGATGGCAACCCCGCATCCCAAATCGAGCACGCGCGCTTTCGCGGCGTATCACCATCGGCGGGAGCCCGCGGCCCGCGTCGCGCCGGTTGGATCCAGACGGGCGGCGTAACCTTCGTCGACTCCGCACTCCGGGTTCGCGACACCGAATTCGAAGATTTCGAGACAGAAGACGCCCTGAACGTGGTGCGGGGAAATATTTCGCTGAGCGATGTGCGCTTCGCGCACACCGCCTCGGACGCTTTCGACGGTGACTTCGTGGATGGATCCATCGCTGGCATCGATCTCGAAGACATCGGTGGAGACGGTGTCGACGTCTCGGGCAGCAACATCGCGTTGAGCGACGTGCGCGCCCGCGGAGTCCGCGACAAAGCGGTGAGTATCGGTGAACGCAGCCACGTGACAGTCGAGCGCCTGACCGCTACCGATGGCGCCTTTGCGTTGGTCGCAAAGGATGACAGCGAGGTAACCGCCACGGACGTCAGGACCGAAGACATCTGGATCGCTCTCGCCGCCTACTCGAAGAAACCCGAATTCGGTCCCGCGCGAATCGAGGTCAACGGTCTCGCTGTGTCGGGGCGTTCATTTCCGTTTCTCGTGCAGACGGGATCACGCGCCACACTCGACGGTCGGCGCCTGCCGACACGTTCTTTCGATAGCGAGGGTCTCTATGCACGGCAATGAGATCGAGACCTCGATCACCGAAACCGATGCGCGCCTCGAGATCAAGTTTCCGCTCGCCAACCGCACCTCGGCCGGCGTCGATGCCGCAATCCGTTCGCATGCGATGGGCTTCGAAAGACTCTTCCCAACGCGCTGGATCCACAACATCTACTTCGACACACCGGCTCTCAGCTGTTTCTACACGAGCATGTCGGGTGCAACCCAGCGCCTCAAGCTGCGGCTTCGTTGGTACGGAGATCCCGCCGGCCCAGACAGCGGCGCACTCGAATGGAAGTGGCGGCGCAGCGCGCTGGGTCGCAAATGGGTCGCACCTGTCGACTGGGAGGGCAATCTCGAAAAGCAATGTTGGTCGGCGCTGAGAACTGGGTTTCGCGAAGACCTCGGCGCCAGACAACGGGCCAGTTTCGACGCTCTCGCGCTGCCCACCCTGCTCAACCGCTATCGCCGCGAGTATTGGATCTCGAGGGATGAATCGATACGTCTGACAGTGGACGACCAGTTGAGTTTTGTCCCGCAGCGAAGCTCGCTCGCGCCTCAGATGCGCGGCTCGATTCCCTGGGGTCGAATGCGGGTGCTCGAAATCAAGGCGCCCGCCACGTCCATGAAATCCGTGCGCGAAGCGGCCCGCGGATTCCCCTACCGACCCGCGAGATTTTCGAAATACACCGCCGGGATGGAACTCTCACTTCCGCACAGAGTCTCCGCGTAAGGCGAATTCGCCGCGTCGAGCTACGGCAAAGATCTGCAGAGCAGCGAGCAGTGGTAGGTCCAGATCGATCGCGCGAGACTGGGAAACGCGCGCAACGTGATCTGCTTGATCCAGTACTTCAGGCCGCCCAGGCGATCGCCGTGGAACGTGTAGGTCTCACGCGAGCGGTTGGTGACGAGCTCATCGAGCACCTCCAGACCGCAGCTCTGCAACAACCAGCGAATGGTCTTGAGCGAGTAGGGGTTGATGTGCCCCAACTCGTCGGCGACGAAATCTCGCGGCAAGAGAAGACTGTGTTCGAGGAGAACCTCGACGAAGACGTGGCGTGCCACCCGCTTCGCTTCGTAGAGCAGTTTCCGCGGATTCTCGACGTGTTCG
>JAFDAW010000070.1 GCA_019313605.1 Deltaproteobacteria bacterium | reverse complement strand
GATCAGCGGTCTCGCGTCCTTCATGCAGCTCCCGAGTGGCGAGTTGGTGCTCGAAGAGCGCTTCCCGATCGGAGTGGATGACGATCGCTGCACGTTCGACGAAGGCGGGGTGTCAGACATCTGCTGGGCCTGGGCGATCGACGAAGTCGGTGAATTGGTCTCCGTTACCTACGGCGTGTTCGATTTGCCGCAAGCCGGTGGCTATCAGCTGATCAGCATGCCGAGGCGATCCTTCGAAGGCGTTCTGCTGAAGACCCTGAAAGCCACTCCGATTCCCGAACCGCACCTGCTGATCCTCCAGGGTGTCGGAGAGCGATCGACCCAGGGCTGATCGGGCGCGATTGCCACGCCGAGGCCGATCTCTTCGCGATGTCGTACGGCAGGGTGTCAGCGAGCCACTGTTCTCGACTCGTTCTCAGCTTGGCTTCGCGTAACCCAGGGCTTCGAGTGCGCTGCGTATTTCGTCCAGTGAACCGGGATTGTCGATCGTCGCCGGAGTCCGATACGCCTCGGAGTCCGCAATTTTTCGCATCGTACCGCGCAGGATCTTGCCCGATCGGGTCTTCGGAAGCTGTGCCACCACACACGCTTGCTTGAAGGCTGCGACCGGACCGATTTGTTCGCGCACGCGCGCGACCACATCCGTTACGAGAATCTCTGGATCCGCGTCGACGCCCGCGTTGAGGACGAGGAAGGCCAGTGGCAGCTCGCCCTTGATCGAATCCTTCACTCCGATCACCGCACACTCCGCGACATCGGGGTGGTGGGCGATGACCTCCTCGATTGCGCCCGTCGAGAGTCGATGGCCCGCGACATTGATGACGTCGTCGGTTCTGCCCATGACCCAGAGGTAGCCGTCCTCGTCGAAATGCCCCGCATCCGCGGTCTGGTAGTAGCCGGGGAATCGGTCGAGGTAGGCGCGCTCGAAACCCGCGTCGTTATTCCAGAGCGTCGATAGACATCCCGGCGGCAGCGGCCGCTTGATGACAATGTGCCCGGTCTCGCCGGGCCCGACTTCACGCCCTTCATCGTCGAGCACGTGCACGTCGTAACCCGGGACAGGCTTCGTCGGCGAGCCGCGTTTGATGGGCAGCGGTGTCAACCCCATGCAATTGGCCGCGATCGCCCAGCCGGTTTCGGTTTGCCACCAGTGGTCGATCACCGGCACACCGAGCGCGCGCTCGCACCAGGCCACCGTATCCGAGTCCGCTCGTTCGCCCGCGAGAAACAGCGCGCGCAGGCTCGAGAGGTCGAAGTTCTGCGTCAGTTCTGCCGCGGGATCCTCGCGCTTGATCGCGCGCATCGCGGTCGGCGCGGTGAAGAGTGCGTTGACGCGGTGCTCTGAAATCACGCGCCAGAACGCGCTCGCATCGGGTGTCCCGACGGGCTTGCCTTCGTAGAGGACCGTCGTGCAGCCCATCAACAGCGGCGCGTAGACGATGTACGAGTGCCCGACCACCCAGCCGATGTCGGAAGCCGCCCAGAAGACATCGCCGGCCTTCATCGCGTAGATGTTCTGCATGCTCCACTTGAGGGCGACGGCGTGGCCGCCGTTGTCGCGCACGACGCCCTTGGGTGTGCCCGTGGTGCCCGAGGTGTAGAGGATGTAGAGCGGTTCGCTGGCTTGCACGGGAACGCACGGGTGGGGTTTCGCCGATTGGGTGATCTCCTCCCAATCGAGATCGCGGCCCGCACGCAGCGTTACCGTCTGTTCGGGTCGATTCACCACGACGCAGTGGGCGGGTTTCATGCTCACCTTTTCGAGCGCGCTCTCCAGAAGTGGCAGATAGGAGACGACGCGGCCGGGTTCGATTCCGCAACTCGCGGTGAGAATGACTTTCGGCTCAGAGTGCTGGATGCGCTGGGCGAGCTCGCTTGCCGCGAATCCGCCGAAGACCACGGAGTGAATCGCGCCGAGGCGCGCCGTCGCGAGCATCCCGATCACCGCCTCGGGAATCATCGGCATGTAGAGCAGCACGCGGTCTCCCCGCTCGACGCCGAGGGAGGCCAGCGCACCGGCTGTGCGGGAAATCTCATCCTGGAGTTCCGAATAGCTGAAGCTGCGAGCCGTCCCGGTGACCGGGCTGTCGTAGATCAGCGCGGCCTGGTCGCCGCGCCCCGCGAGCACGTGGAGATCGACGGCATTGAAGCAGGTGTTGAGCACGGCGCCCGGAAACCAGCGGATCTTCGGGGGCGTCGAATCGTCGATCACCGCCCGCGGCCTGCGCACCCACTCGATGTCCTGGGAGGCGATCGCCCAGAATCGCTGGGGGTTCTCGAGCGATTGGCGATAAGCGTCGTCGTAGGAGTCGGTCACGGTCAGGCAATATATCCGCTCGCCCCAGATGAGCTAGTCTCCCCGGCCTCTGAGTACTCATGTCCACAGGCCCACGAACACCCGCGAGGAACATTCATGCCCCCCCAGGTCAGCGAGAGCGACGTCCTGGGCGCGCTGCGCCCAATCATGGATCCCGATTTCAACAAGAGCATCGTCGAGCTCGGCTTCATCAAAGAGCTTCGGATCGATGGATCCAAGGTTTCCTTTTCGATCGAGCTGACGACGCCGGCCTGTCCCGTCAAGGCGGAATTCGAGCGCGCGGCGCGCGAGCGGGTTCTCGCGCTGGAGGGCGTCAGCGAAGTCGAAGTGACGATGACGGCCAATACGCGCGGTCGGGATTTTGGCGCTACGTCGGCCGATGTGCTCCCCGGCGTCAAGAACACGATTGCGGTGGCGTCGGGAAAGGGCGGTGTCGGCAAGAGCACGACCGCGATCAATCTCGCGCTTGCGCTTCGCGACTTGGGCGCCACGGTCGGAGTGCTCGATGCGGACGTCTACGGTCCGTCAATACCGCTGCTCACCGGGGCGCGTGGTCGCCCGGAAGTGCGCGGCAAGCAAATCGTGCCGCATGTCGCACACGGCATGAAGGTGATGTCGATGGGTTTCCTGGTGGACGACGACTCGCCGGTCATCTGGCGTGGGCCGATGGTGCACGGGCTCATCAAGCAATTTCTGACGGACGTCGACTGGGGAGAGCTCGACTATCTGGTCATCGACATGCCGCCCGGCACGGGTGACGCCGCGCTCACGCTGACCCAACAGGCGCCGCTCGGCGGAGCGATCATCGTGACGACGGCGAACGATCTTTCTCTGATCGATGCGCGGAAGGGTCTGAAGATGTTCCAGAGCGTCGAGGTTCCGGTGCTCGGAATCATCGAGAACATGTCGTACTTCACACCGCCGGATCTGCCGGATCGCAAGTACTACATCTTCGGAAAAGGCGGCGGGCAGCGCACCGCCGAGGAACTCGACGTGCCCTTCCTCGGAGAGATTCCGATCGACCCGCGAATCGTCGAGGGCGGCGATGCGGGTGTTCCGATCGTCGTGCAGGTCGCGGACTCGGCGGCCGCGAAGGTCTTCCGGGAATTGGCGGGAACGATCGCGCGCAAGCTCGCCGTACTCGCGGATCGAACCCCCGCGATTGCAGACGCGAACATCACCTGGGTGACCTGATCGAACGAGTAGGCCGCCCCGAATCTCGGGTCAGCGGACGCCGCAAGCGAATCCGCAGGATTCGCCAGCCAGGAGGTTGACCCGAATCTCGGGTCGACTGACGCCGCAAGCGAATCCGTAGGATTCGCCAGCCAGGAGGTTGACCCGAATCTCGGGTCGACTGACGCTGCAAGCGAATCCGTAGGATTCGCCAGCTAGTGCGGCGTGCGGCCGTGTAGCAGTTCGCCGTAGAGGATCGGGATTGCGACCACGGGGTCTCTCTCGATCGTCTTCGCGATGTACTCGTCGAATTCGAAGCGTTCGAGTTGGACGCCGGGGGCGGGCTCGAAGAACGCGTCGGTGAGCGGGAGCCCAACCACCCAGTCGACGTATTCCTTGTATCGCGTAGATCCCGATTTGCGACCGAAGACTTCGACGCGTATCGGCAGTCGTCGATCGTCCTGGGTCACCCAGACCATCCGCCGGCCGTCGCCGTCGGTGATCTGGTAGACGTCGGCGCGCTGTCCCACGATGGTTTCTTCGCGGATCTTTTCGCCGCCCTCTTCGATCAGAATCTGGGCTTCGTTCCCGAACGGTCGGGGATTTCGGGAATCTGCGGCCATGGCTGCGGGTGCGCGGCGAATGGCGATCCCGGACATCGTGAGATCGTCGTAGACGTAGTAGGTGTCGCCTCGCACGATCGTGACGACCTTGTGGCCCCGGGCGACGGTTTCTGCGCGAAACTTGGATTTCAACGACCACATATGGGTGACGTTCACTCCGGTGTCACTTCGCGCAAAGATCTGCGCGTACCACGATGAATCCACGGGCTTCTGGGTGGTCTTGTTCTTCTCCGCCGCGGCCGGCAGGGCGATGATCGCGGGCAGTGCGAGGCCGATCAGCACCCGAGCGAGTCCATGCGCGAACGGTCGCTCGCTGGTGCGCGCCCACGGGCCGCAACGCGGCGAAAGTCGGCGATCGATTCCGGATTGTCGATAGATGATGCGCATCACGGGGGTTCACCTTACCATGGCTGGCGATGAAGGTCGCACTCAGCATCGCGGGATCGGATCCGACCGGAGGCGCTGGCCTTCAGGCAGATCTCCAGGTCTTTCGCGCGATGGGAGTTCACGGGGCTGGGGTGGTCACTGCGATCACCGTTCAGGACACCGCCAAGGTCCATCAGGTACTGCCCGCTTTTCCCTCAGTCGTGCTCGAGCAGTTGCGCGTGTTGTTGAGGGATCTGACCCCGGACGCGATCAAGATCGGTGCGCTCGCCTCAGACGATGTGGTGCGCAACGTGCAGCTCGCGCTCGCCCCATTCCTGTCCGCATCGAGTGCGGTTCCGATCGTGATCGATCCGGTACTGGCGGCGAGTGATGGAACGGCGCTGCTCGAACGCCGCGCATGGGGCGTCCTCCAATCGTTGATCGGGAGCGCCGCACTCGTCACTCCCAATCTTGAGGAAGCCGCCTCGCTGACCGAGTGCGATACATCCACCGAAGAAGGCACCCAGGCCGCCGCCTCCGTGCTGGTGTCGGAGTTCGGCGCCCGAGCCGCACTCGTCAAAGGAGGGCACCGCGACGGTCCGCCCCGCGATCTGCTCGCGGTGCGAGACGGCGGCAGCGTTTCGCTGCGCTGGCTCGAGGGTGAGCGGGTCGAAGGTGGTCCATTCCACGGGACTGGCTGCGCACTGTCTTCGGCGATCGCCGCTCAGCTCGCGCTCGGTGCGGCGCTCGAAGATGCCGTCGATCGGGGCCGCCAATTCGTCGCAAACGCGCTCCGAAAGTCCGCGGGAAGCGGTGCGCGCGCTCGTCTGCTCTCCTACTCGTGCAGCGACTAACGCTCCGCGATCTCCACAGATTCGCGCAACGCGTCGAGCAGGCGCTGCCAGATATTGTCGAATGAGCCATTGCTCATGCACAAGACCACGTCGCCCGCACTGCACTCGGCCGTCAGCTGCTTGACGATTTCCTCCACACTGTCGCACGACAGCGCCGGCACGCCGCGTTCACCGAGGTCTGCAACGAGCTTTTCCGACGAGAAGAACTTCTCGACGGCTCCCGTCGCGCTGTAGAGGGGTGTTTCGGGGACGGATCGGATGATGACCCGGTCGGCGTCGCCGAAGGCCTGCACGTAGTCTTGCTGGAAGATCGCCCGCCGGCTGGTGTTGGTGCGCGGCTCGAATACCGCGATGAGGCGACGACCCGCGAAGCGCTGACGTAGCGCGCTGATGGAACCGCGAACGGCCGTGGGGTGGTGGGCGAAATCATCGATGACTGCGACACCGCGCTCTTCGCCACGCAATTCCTGCCGGCGCTTGACACCTTTGAAGGTTGAGAGCGCCGCGATGGCGGTGTCGAGCGGGACGCCCAGCGCAGTCGCCGCTGCGAGTGTACCGAGTGCATTTTCGACGTTGAATCTCCCAAACATCGGAACGAAAGCCCGTGCGGCCCGCTTTCCGTCGATCAGGATGTCGAAGTGGGTTCCGTTCGCTTCTGTTTCCAGCGCCGCGCACGACCAGTCGAGCCCCTCACCCTCGACGCCATATCCCAGAACCCGGCACGGTGCTTCGGAGATTACGTCGCGAACACCGGCGTGGGTGAGCGCTGCGACGATCGTGCCGTCTCGGGGCATGCCCTCGATCAACTTTCGAAATTCAGCTTTGATGTGATCGAGGTCTCGATAGATGTCCGCGTGATCGAACTCGACGGACGTGATCAGCAGTGTGCGCGCGCTGTAGTGGAGGAACTTCGGAGTCTTATCGAAGAAGGCGGTGTCGTATTCGTCGCCCTCCACGATGAAATGGTCGCCCTGCCCTTCGCGAAAACTGCCCTCGAAATCGTGCGAGTATCCCCCGACGAGCAGCGATGGATCCCGTCCGGAACCGTGCAACACCGTAGAGAGAAGGCTCGTGGTGGTCGTCTTGCCGTGGGTTCCGGAAACCACCACCGAGTGTTTGCCCGTGATCGCGAGCTGGTAGAGGGCGTCCGGAAACGACAGATACGCCAGGCCTTCGTCGATTGCAGCGCGCGCCTCGGGGTTGTCGGGCCGAACAGCGTTTCCGATCACGACCAGATCAGGGCGCGGATCGAGCACGTGCTCCGGCCGAAATCCCGAGTGCACGGGGATGCCCCACTGTTCGAGCATCGTGCTCATCGGTGGGTAGAGGGTGTCGTCCGAGCCGGTGATCCGGATCCCGCGGGCCGCGAGAAGCCCCGCCAAGGATCCCATTCCGGTGCCGCCGATCGCGACGAAGTGAACGTGTCGCGGCGCCTTGCTCACGCTAGCCGGCCTCGAAGGCTTCGATGATCGCGTCGTGGACGATCGGGCGTAGACCGAAGCGGCTCTTCTTGGCGATCAGGTGCACGCGATTGGTCAACAATGCGATTGTGATTTCGCGGTCGAGATCGATCCAAAGCGAAGTTCCCGTGAAGCCGAGGTGTCCCACCGAATTCTTCGAAAAATGTTTGCCCGAGGACGACGCGCCCTCGGTCGGTGTATCCCACCCGAGTGCCCAATCCGACGAGAGAGGCAGATTCTGGCGGGTCAGGAATAGACGCAAGGGTTCCTGGGGGAGTAACTCGCTGCGTCCGTGCCAGCTGTCGATGATGACCTGGGCGAACTTCATCACATCGTCGATCGTCGAGAAGAGACCCGCGTGCCCGGCCACGCCACCCATGACCGACGCGTTCGGGTCGTGAACTTCGCCCCAGAGAATGCGGTCCCGCCAGGGGCAGTTTTCGGTGGCGGCGATGCGGCGCTTGGTGGGCTCGGGCAGTGATTGCGCGTCGCGCTCGATCGGAATGAAGAAGGTGTCGGCCATATCGAGCGGTTCGAAGATTCGCTCACGACAGAAATCATCGAGGCGCTGTCCGCCAACCGCTTCGACGACTGCGCCGAGCACGATGAAGTCGAGATCACCGTAGACCGCGGCCTCGCCGGGTTCGTGGACCAGCGCCGAACGAACGGTGCGGTCGATCACGGACGTGCGCGCTTCGGGAGTCCCAATCAAGCTCTCGCCGGTCTTGCGTTCTTTCTGGAGGAAGATCTCGTGATACGCGCGCCACGGTTTCAAACCAGCAGAATGGGTGAGGAGGTTCCGGATCGTAACGGCTTCCTTCCCTCGCTCGGAGAAGAGCGGCAGATACTTGGCGACCGGGGCGTCGAGTTCGACCGCACCCTCGTCGACGAGCAACAGGATCGCAGTCGTCGTCGCGATGGGCTTGGTGAGCGACGCGAGATCGAAGATCGTCCGCCTCGCCATCGGGATCCGCTCGGGCTGCAGCACCGCAAATCCGCGCTCGGAGAAGTATTCGAGCGTTTCATCGTTTTTGGGCATCCGCGCACCGGCGACGGCACCCGGAATCTCGGCACTCGCGATGGACTTGTCGATCGCCCGGTCAACCCGTCCGAGCTTGCGCCGGACCGCACTCCATTTCACGATTGACTGCCCCCCAGTCTCTCACGACTTTTCACGACCGATCTTTCACGACCCACCAACGGATCGCGACTAGCGAACGCCCCGCTCGAGCAACTGAAACTCTCCGCTCGTACCGTCGATGGTAGCGCGCCCGCCCATTGGCCACGCGTAGTTCAGCTGGATATGACCGAAGGGCAGGCCGCTCACGATCGGAATCCCCAGTGGGCGTAGCGCATTTTCGATCACGGTATCCACGTCGGGCTGCGGGTAACGCTCGTCGACGCAGCCGGCAAAATTTCCGATGCCCACGGCCGCCAATCCGTCGAACTTTCCCGCGGCGCGAAGCTGCTGCAGCATGCGGTCGATCCGATAAGGTCGCTCGCCGACGTCCTCGATCAACAGGATGGCGGCGCGCGTATCGAGCTCCCACGGCGAGCCGATGCTCGCTGCGAGCAGCGTGAGTGAACCACCGACGAGGCGCCCCGTCGCCCGCCCGTCGACGAGCGCCCGGCCGCGAAGCGTCAACGGAAGTGAACCCTCCCCGGTCAATTGCTGGATCAGGTGCTCGAGCGCAGCACCGGCCAGGTCTTCGCCGCGATCGAGCATGGGGCCGTGAAATCCCATCAGTCCCGCGCAGCGGCGTTGCCACAACAGCAGGGCCGTGACATCGCTGTAGCCAACCAGGGGCTTGCGGGCCTCGCGGAACGCTCCGGCATCGAGCATCGGAAGGATTCGGTCGCAGCCGTAGCCGCCGCGGGCGCAGATGATTCCGGCGATATCGGGGTTGTTGACGAGCTCCATCAGTTCGGCAGCTCGACGCGCATCGTCACCGGCCGTGTAGCCGTCGCACGCGAGCAGGTCGTCTCTCCGGTAGACGTCGAAACCCGCAGTGCGAAGCAGCGCCTCGCCCGCTTCGAGTGGTTCGCGATTGACGGGGCCGCCGGGTGCGGCGATCCCCAATACCGCGCCCCTGCGCAGGGCCCGGGGTTTGCGCAAGCGAGGCACCTAGAAGATGTCGCCGTCGGACCCGCCGTAGCCACCGCTAGGTCCGGACCCACTGGATTGTGGAGGGGCTCCGCCCGGCACTTCGGCGAGATCGTGGAAGTGCGCGTAGCGGGCGCTGAATTGCAGCTTCACCGTGCCGGTCGGTCCGTTGCGCTGCTTGGCGATGATCAATTCTGCGATGCCGTGGTTTTCTTCGGTGGGGTTGTAGACCTCGTCGCGATAGATGAAGGCGATCACATCGGCATCCTGCTCGATGGCGCCAGACTCCCGCAGATCGCCCATGTTCGGGCGCCGCTTGTCGGGGTCGCGCTGTTCGGGACCCCGGTTGAGCTGTGAAAGCGCGATGACCGGAATGTCGAGTTCCTTCGCGAGGGCCTTGAGGCCGTGGCTGATCTCGGCGATTTCGAGATCCTTGCGCTGATTCCGTGAATCGCCGTGAGCCAACTGGAGGTAGTCGACCATCACCAGGTCGAGACCTCGCTCCGAGGCGAGGCGCCGACACTTTGCTTTGATCTCGAGAATGGTGATGAGACCGCTGTCGTCGATCCAGATGTTGGCGTCCGCGAGCTTCCCGCCCGCTTGTGTGAGTTTGCGGAGATCTTCCGGCCGTCCAAAGCCTTTGCGGAACCCCGAGAAATCGATGCTCGCCTCCGACGCGAGCAGGCGGAGTGCGAGCGCGCGTTTGGTCATTTCCAGCGAGAAGATGGCGACTTTCTTGCCGTGCTCGATGGCCGCGTTGCGCGCGATGTTGAGCGCGAGGGCCGTCTTGCCCATGCTGGGCCGCGCGGCGATCACAATGAGTTCTCCGGGCTGGAGTCCGCCGGTCATCTCGTCGAAGTCCCTGAACTCGGTCGGCACTCCGGTGAGCTGTCCGCCGCGTTGGATCAACACCTCGACGTAGTCGAGCGCATCGTTCATCTCGTCGTGCAGGCTGCGGAAGGTGGTGCGCGCCTTTTTTTGCCCAATCTCGAAGATCTTGGATTCCGCCGAGTCGAGTAGCTGGTCTGCAGCATCCGACTGGTCGTAACCGGCTTCGGAGATTTCCGCTGCAACCGAAATCAAGCTGCGCTTGACACTCTTGTCGCGAACGATCCGCGCGTGGTGGGTGACGTTGGCCGCGGTTGCCTCGTAGTCTGCGATTTCAGCCAGGAAGACCGGGCCGCCGATCGCATCGAGTGTCTTCTGTGTGTTCAGGTAGTCGGCGAGGGTGTGGAGATCGACCGGTTGGTTCGAGTCCTGAAGCGTGAGCATCGAGAGGTAGAGTTGGCGGTGTGCGGGGTGGTAGAAATCTTCGGGTACGACTTCGGTGTAGACGGAGTGGATCGCGTCGTTGTCGAGGAGTAGCGCCGACAGAACCGCTTTCTCGGCCTCAAGGTCGTGCGGCGGAACCCGATGAACTTCCGTCGGGCTCGGGTCGCGATCAAGAAGGCGCTGGTCTTGTGAGTTCCGAGTCTTCGCCACGCCCCCCCTCCGTCGGCGATTGAAGACTCATTGTACAGCAACCCGAGCGCGCGGCGGCAGAAATAGCGGTGCCGAGGCGCGCGGCGATTAACTTTCTGCGCTGATCTTGAGAGCGACGTTGGCCGTGATATCGCTTTGAAGGCGAATCGGCACGACGTGATCTCCGATCTCTCGAAGAGGCTCGCTGAGCGTGATCTTGCGCCGGTCGACCGGGTAGCCCTTTTCGGCGAGCAGTTCCGCGATATGGGCGGTCGTGATCGATCCGAACAGCTTGCCCTCTTCACCCACGCGCGCTGTGACTTCGAGCGCGACGGACTCGAGCCGATCGCACAACGCCTTGAGATCCTTCAGATCGCGCGCGGCCTTTTCCATGACGACGCGTTTGTGATGCTCGAGTTCGCGCACCTTCGAATCGGTGGCGAGCAGTGCCTTCCCCTGAGGGAGCAGAAAGTTGCGTGCGTAGCCGACCTTGACGCCGACGAGATCGCCGGCTTCACCAAGACCCAAAACGGCTTCGCGCAGGATGACCTTGACCTGGCGCATCGTTCCCGGCCTCCTAGATGCCGTGCCCGGCGAAGGGCATGATCGCGATGTGGCGCGCGCGTTTGATGGCCACTGCGAGCTGGCGCTGGTGTTTTGCGCAATTTCCTGAAATACGCCGCGGAATCATCTTGCCGATCTCGGACGTGAACAGGCGCAGCGCCTTCGCGTCCTTGTAGTCGATCTGCAAGCTCGAGTCTGCGCAGAAGCGGCAGACCTTACGGCGCAGAAAACCGCTCTTCTTGTTTTGTTTTCGAGCCTTCTTGCGGGCGCGCGAGCGCAGCCGGCTCTTGACCGTCGACTCTCTCCGATCGTCGCGGTCCTCTCGATCTCGTCGATACCCGCCGGGGCCTGACGGTGCGCTCATCTCGCAACCTCCTCGGCACTGGCGGCATCA
>JAFDAW010000307.1 GCA_019313605.1 Deltaproteobacteria bacterium | reverse complement strand
GCCGTGACGAGCCTGGACACCGCACAAGCGCACTTCGTCTCCCGCTTCGAAGAGTGCGAATCCCGGCTGGCCAACTCGAGCCCCGAATGGCTCGCTCCGATCCGACGCGCGGCGATCGAGCGATTCGCAGAGCTCGGATTTCCGACCCGGAAAAACGAGGCATGGAAGTACACGAGCGTTTCAGAGATCGCCAAGGCATCGCTCGATCCCGACCCCCCGGCGCGCGATGGCGTTTCGCGCAACGACATCCGCGCGCTTCTCGGAAGCGAAGCTTCCCAGGAATGGTTCGTCTTCGAAGATGGCCGCTTCGCACCGGAACTCTCGTCTGACGACGCGCTCCCCGCAGGCGTCGAGATCGAGGGGCTCGCGGGCGCACTCGGCAAACATCCGGAGTTGATTCGCCCACTGCTCGATCGCGCAGATTCGCTCGACAGACCCTTCGCAGCGCTGAACGGCGCCTTCCAGCGCGACGGTGCATTCGTCCGAGTCGCGGCGAACGCATCGCCGCAGCGGCCGATTCAATTGCTCTTCGTCGCGAGCCCCGGTGCATCCGGCCGGGTCTCGAATCCGCGCAACATCATCCGAATCGAGCGCGGCGCGAAGGCCGCGGTCATGCTTCGCTTCGAGTCCTTCTGCAAAGACGTCTATTGGACGAACGCGATGACGCAGATCCTGCTCGAAGACAACGCCGAACTCGATCTGGTCACCGTTCAGTCGGAATCAGACACCGCGTATCACTTTTCGTCGCTCGACATTCGGCAAGAGCGCGATAGTCGCTTCCGATCTCACCACGTTTCTCTCGGTGGCGCGCTCGCCCGCAGCGAAATCTACGCGCGACTCGACGCGCCCGGCGTCGACTGCGCGCTCAACGGACTGTTTCTGGGCGACGGCCAACAGCACCTCGACAGCCAGACCACGGTAGACCACGCGAGCCCGCACGGAACGAGCCGCGAACTCTACAAGGGAATTCTCGGCGGTCATTCCCGCGGAGTCTTCAACGGATCCGTGCTGGTGCGTCAGGATGCCCAGAAGACGAACGCGCAGCAATTCAATCCGAACCTGCTGATTTCGGACGACGCCCAGATCAACACGAAGCCGACCCTCGAGATTTCCGCAGATGACGTCAAGTGCAGCCACGGCTCGACGGTCGGCCGCCTCGACGAGGACGCGCTGTTCTACTTGCGCGCCCGCGGCGTGGACGAGCGAGCAGCGCGACAGATGCTGACCGTCGCGTTCGCGTCTGAAATCGCCAATGCCATCCCGCAGGACTCGCTGCGCGCACAGGTCGAGCAGCTGGTCACCGCAAAGCTCGAGCGAAGCCGATCTGCGATGGAGACTGCAGGGCGTTCACAGGAGGATCCGCTGTGAGCACCGCAGAGAGGCTGGCTCCCCGAGACGAAGCCTTCGATCCGGCGCGTGCGAAGCAGGACTTCCCGATCCTGCAGAACACAGGCCTCATCTTCCTCGACAGCGCGGCGAGCGCCCAGAAACCCCAGTGCGTGATCGACGCCATCGCAAACTGCTACAGCCGCGACTACGCGAACATCCACCGCGGTGTCTACGAACTCTCGGCCCGAGCGACCGCGAACTTCGAGGCGGTGAGAGAAACTACCCAGCTGTTCATTGGCGCCGCCGAAGCGCGTGAGATCGTATTCGTGCGCAACACCACCGAAGCGATCAACCTGGTTGCCGCAACATACGGCCGCCAGAACGTCGGACCGGGCGACGAAGTACTCGTCACCGAGATGGAACACCACTCGAATATCGTTCCCTGGCAGATGCTCTGCGAAGAAAAGGGTGCCGTGCTCAGGGTTGCGCCGATGGACGATCGCGGTGCGCTAATACTGGACGAATTCGAGAAGCTGCTTTGTCCGCGCACGAAGATCGTCGCGGTTGCCCACATTTCGAATGCACTCGGAACCGTCAACCCGGTGGAAGAGATCACCCGCCTCGCTCACGCGCAAGGAGCCGTGGTCGTGATCGATGGCGCCCAGGCGATCCCCCATCACCGGGTCGATGTCGCGAGCCTCGATTGCGACTTCTACGCACTGTCGAGCCACAAGGTCTTCGGGCCGACCGGCGTGGGCGTGCTCTACGGCAAGGCGGCGCTGCTCGAATCGATGCCTCCCTATCAGGGTGGGGGATCGATGATCGAAACCGTCCGCTTCGAGAAGAGCACCTATGCAGAGATCCCCCAGCGCTTCGAGGCCGGTACGCCCGACATCGGCGGGGTCGCTGGCTTCGGAGCTGCGCTCGACTACGTGACCGGCCTCGGCCTGGATGCGATCGAGCGTCACGAGCGTGAATTGCTCGCCTACGCGACGGATGTGCTGGCGAAGGTTCCCGGGTTGCGGTTAATCGGAACGGCGCCGCAAAAGGCCGCTGTCATTTCGTTTTCACTCGAAGGCGTGCACCCCCACGACGTCGGATCGATTCTAGACCACGAGGGCATCGCGGTGCGGACCGGCCATCACTGCGCGCAACCCGTGATGGAACATTTCGGCGTCCCCGCGACCGTGCGTGCCTCGCTTGCGCTCTACAACACCAGGGAAGACATCGACGCTCTCGTTCGAGCGTTGCAGACCGTTCGGGAGCTATTCAAATGAGTTCAGACCTTCGCGAGCTCTACCAGTCCGTGATCCTCGATCACAACAAACACCCGCGCAATTTCTGCAAACCCAAGTGCTCGAATCGGACCGCCGAGGGCGTCAACCCGCTCTGTGGCGACCAGCTCACGGTCTATCTGGACGTCGAGGATGGCGTCGTCAAAGACGTGGGCTTCAGCGGTACGGGGTGCGCGATTTCGACCGCCTCGGCGTCGCTGATGACGCAGACCATCAAGGGGATGAAGATCGAAGAGGCCGAGCGCCTCTTCAAGGGATTTCGCGAAATGGTGACCGCGGATCCGCAGTCGGACCCCGGAGGCAAGGATCTCGGAAAACTCACGGTCTTCTCGGGCGTTCGGGAATTTCCGATGCGGGTGAAGTGCGCCACGCTCGCGTGGCACGCGATGAGCGAAGCGCTGCACGACACGGGCGAGACGGCGACAACCGAATAGGAAGTCGAAAACAGGAATCACGAAATGGGGAGGCGGCGGAAAGATGGCACCCGAAAGAGAAGAAATGGCAGCCGATACGGAGAAATCAGATTCGGGTGACGCGCCTCCTGTGAATTCAGGAAATCCCGACGCGATCCGCGAG
>JAFDAW010000069.1 GCA_019313605.1 Deltaproteobacteria bacterium | reverse complement strand
GCAGAGCGGCTTGGGGGTTGCGCAGACGACTCCCATCTTCTCCAACCATCCGCGCAGTTGCCGGGCCAGGCCCCGCGGCAGCCACGACTCGTTGTCGACCGCAGCGATCACCGCCGAGGCGCCGGTCAGCTTCACCACATCGGGGATCAACTCTGCTACTGCGGCCACTTCAGGGAACGAGAGGATCAAATCGGCCGGCGGGAGGTCGGCTGGGATGTACTCATCGGGGTAGTCGATCACGATCGGATACTGGGTCGGAGCCCGCCACTGTTCGATCGTCCACTCTTCCGGAGCGTGCAGCCGAACGTTGGAGATGTGGCGTTCTCCGTACTCGCCGGTAATGACGCCGAGAATCCGCATGCGTCAGCGGCTCTTCAATGCAGCCGCGCAGCTCCTGAGGAGACGCGTGAAGCGCGTTTACCGCCTGGTACACCGGGGAATCGTCTTTCATCTCGACGAGCGGACGGCCACTGAATTCGAACTCGGTGACGTCGCGTGTTTCTGGAATGACTCCCAGCAATGGAACATCGATCGCGTCGATGGCCTCCTGGAGGGCAGGGGGTATCTCGCCGTCCGGCAATCGGTTGACGATCAGGTACGCATTTTCGATGTTGATGTCCAACTCGTTCCGGAAACCGGCGATGCGTCCGGCGGCCACGATGCCGCGTTGGGAGGGATCACTGACGATCAGAAGATGCTGGACGTCGCGGGTGGTCCGCCGGCTCAGGTGCTCCATCCCCGCCTCGTTGTCGACCACCACAAAACTGTATTGGTCGCCGATGGCGTCGATCACCTCGCGCAGATTGTGGTTGACCGCGCAATAGCAGCCCCGGCCTTCTCCGCGTCCCATCGCGATCAAATCGAATTCGATGCCTTCCGACAAGGAGCATCGAATCTCGTAGTCGAGGTGCTCCCGCTTGCTCATACCACTGGGCAACCCGCCCATCGCGGCCCCACCGGCGGTGATCGATTCCTTCACCTTCGACAGCATGCCTTCCCGGATTTCTCCGACCGTCCATTCGAGATCCAGACCGAGCACCATGTTGAGGTTGCTGCTGGGATCGGCATCGATGGCGAAGATGGCGCCGCGCCCGCTTTGGGCCAGATATTTGATGACCATGGCGGCGACCGTGGTTTTTCCCACGCCGCCTTTGCCGGCCAGTGCGATCGTTGTGGTCATGAACCCTTCCTACTAAGCCTTCGCGAGTTCGTCGAGTTGATCGGCGATCCGCTCCGCCGCTTCCTTTAGCGCAGGTACCTGAGCGTAGACGGATGCGCCCTGGCGATCCGCTTCGATGACACCCGGATCGTCGGGAAGGTAACCGAGCAGCGGGAGATCTCCCGCCTCCTGCTCGAGGAATTTCACGTCCTCTTGATTCCGGATCCGGTTCCCCACCAACCATATGCGCTTCAGGCCGATGTCTTCGGCCAGCTTCTTGATCTGTTTCGCCGTAGTCAGGCTGCGTCGGGTGGGCTCGACCACCACCAGCATCGCGTCGACGAAAGCGACGGTGGCCCGGCCGAGGTGCTCCACCCCGGCGTACATGTCCATCAGCAAAACGTCGTCTTTGCGGAAGAGCAGGTGCGTGAACAGGGTCTTGAGCATGGCGCTCTCCGGGCAGATACAACCAGAGCCGCCCGTCTCGACTGAACCCATCTCGAGCAATCGGACTCCGCCGTGAACTGCGCTGAAGCGATCCGGGAGATCATCGACCCGGGGATTGATGGTGAAGAATCCTGCGGCTGCGCCGGGTTTCGCGCCCGTTCTTTCTTCGATCAGAGCCTCCATCTCAGAAATCGGTCGCAGTTTCGCCAGCACCTCGTCGGGGAAAGCCAAAGCGTTCGCGAGCGAGGGCGACGGATCGGAGTCGACGACCAGGACTTCGCGCCCCCGATCGGCGTAGGTCTGGGCGAGTAGAGCGGTGAGGCTGGTCTTGCCCACCCCTCCTTTTCCACTGATGGCGATCTTCAAGGTTCCTACTCCTCATTTGGTGCTTCGCGATTCCCGGAAGATACAAAATCGAGCCGAAGCAGATCGGCTTCGGTCACGATCCGGACATTCGTCGTCTCCTCCCCTCCGGGAAACCTATTGCTGCAGGTAGGAGTCGGCGTAGATGACCTTGTTGAGCAGGATCTGCACGGTCTTCCAGATCGCCGCCTGCTCGGGGTCGCTCATGTCCACGTCGTCGATCGAGGGCTCTTCCATCGCCGCGACGCGATCGCTGATCGTCAGATACAGCTTGCCGACCGGCGTGCTGTCGTCGCGCTTCTCGATCACGCGGATCACCTCGTTCTGCGGCTCGTCGAACGGGTCGGCGATGATCATTTGCAGGCCCACCCCCATCAGCATCGCGCAGTACACGCGATTGATGAGCGAACGGTTCTCGTCGGGAACCGCATTGGACACGTTCGACAATCCCACCGAGATCGCCGGCGGCGGATCCCAGACCACCTGGAGCGTGCGGACGGCTTCGATCAGCTCCGGCGCGTACTCCTGACAACCCGAGACAGTCAGGACCAGCGGGTCGATGATGAGATCCTCGACGGGGAAGTCGATCTCCAATGCGCGAGGAATGAGCTTCTCGATCACGAGGCCCACTCGTTCATCGGCGGAAACCGGGATTCCGCTTTTCGCCATGGTGAGTGCCACTATCTTGGCGTTGTACTTCTTGGCGATCAGCGGGACGGATTCCAGCCGCTCTTCCTCGGCGGACATCGAGTTGATGATCGGCTGCGCCTTCGTAATCACCTTGAGCCCGGCTTCGATACCCAGCAGGTTGGTGCTATCTAGAACGAGGGGAACGTCGGTCACCGCTTCGACGGTCTTCACCATCCACGGGAAGATCTCCTCCCAATCTTTCTTTCGCGGCCCGAGGTTGATGTCCAGCGCCTGGGCGCCCGCTTCCACCTGAGCCACGGCAAGCTTCTGGAAGAAGCCCGCATCCCGCTCTTTGATGCCTGCTTTCACCTTGTCGGCCATGATGTGAATGTTCTCGCCAATGATGTACATGATGATTCATCCTTCCTAGGCCATCGCCGCTTCCACAGAGGGAAAGCGCGACAGGTCGGTGTGGGGTAGAAAAAGTGCTGACGTGAATGCTTCGTAGAAGGTGTTGTCGGCCGAGAGTTCGATATAGGTCATCGCAGACGCGATCTCGGCGATCTCGTCCCGCGCCGCGCTGTCGATCAGCGCCAGATACGCTCCCTTCACCGACGTGTTGCCCAGGAAGTGGAACCGCTCCCACGGCATGTCGGGAAGAAGACCGATCTGGACGGCCTTTTCCACGTTGATGTACTTGCCGAATGAACCTCCGATCAGTACCCGCTCGGCTGTCTCGAGGGGCACCCCAACACTGTTGGCGAGAACGATGAATCCCGCGTAGATCGCGGCTTTGGCCCGCAACAGGTTGTCGATGTCCACCCGGGCGATGACGATGTCTTCTGCGCCATCACTCTCGGCCGCCCAGGCGATCACGTACTCGGGGCCGTGGCGGCCCCGGCGCACCCGCGGAGTGTCGAGGGTCTCGTTGATGTTGCCGCCCTTGTCGAGCAGCCCGGTGAGAAACATTTCGGCGACCAGCGAGATCAGGCCGCTACCGCAGATGCCCCGCGCAGCGACGTTGCCGATCACCCGACAATCTGGCTCGTAGGTTCCGCCATCGATCCAAACCTCCTCGATGGCGTCGATGAACAGGGTGAGATCGTCCGACGAGCGGAGTTCAGACGACAAGACTCCGGCCGTGATGTCGGCACCCACATAGCTGGCCACGCCGGGGAGTGGGTCGACGACACCGGCCGAATTCATCGCAATACCCACATCGATGTCCGCTGGAATCCCCAACAGCAGAACCATCATCGTGCTGTTCCCGGTGATGGTGGCCTTGACGATGTCGTCGGTCGCGAGCTTGGCCCGCTCACAAGCCGTTTGAATTTGCCCGTTGATGCTTCCCAGAACCATCTCCCGGAGTTCGGTCCCGCCGTTGCCTTTGCTGGCATAGATGATGCGGGAGATGACGTCCTCGCCCCGGG
Source organism: Deltaproteobacteria bacterium (assembly GCA_019313605.1). GTDB lineage: Bacteria > Myxococcota_A > UBA9160 > UBA9160 > SMWR01 > JACZVU01. The sequence continues at coordinate 11,015 of JAFDAW010000069.1, read as the reverse complement.
CGATCTGTTGGTTGTACTCGCTCGCCTGCCGCATCACTTGCCCCGTCAGGAGATCGACCATCCACACGGTCACCGTCGTGGTGCCGATATCAATGGCCAGCCCGCAGAGCGGGGTGTCGGCTGCTGCATCCGCCGGTTGTGTGCGAATGAGGCGTGCTTCTCCGTTTTGGCCCGTGTCGAAGGTCAGCGCAACGTGCCAATCGGACGACCGCAAGGTTGCGCCCAGTTGGCGGATCTGATCCAGTGACGCGTTCAGTCGCTCGACGCCGGTCTCCCGGCGAAAGCTGGCACACAGACGGCCCCAGTCGTCGGTCTGGTCGTCCATCGAGGGAGGTGTTAGTTGAATTTCGACTCTTCGAACCGATTGTGCGCGGGACGCATCGTACCCCTCCGGAATGGCCGCTTCCGGTGCAATGTGATCGGTGGTCAGCCGCCGTTGGATCGCCTCGGGGGGCGGCACCGTGATCGACGCGTCTCCTTCGATCACCGTTTGGCAGGCCAGTGCGTAGCCAGCTTCGACGTCGGCCTTGGATAGTCGCAAGATGCTTCTGCGCCGCACCTGGCCGGACTCGACGATGACCGCGCAGCGACCGCAGCGCCCCTGTCCTCCGCACGGCTGCTGGATTTCGATCCCAGCCTGCTGCGCCACTTCGACCAGCAGCGTGCCAGCCGGGACCCGGATCGGTTCGGGGTGGGAGTCGAAACGGACTTCGTATTCGGCCATCGAGACTCTCAGTCCCCTCGCAGCACTAAGTCAATGCGGATTTCATGTACCCAGGCAGATCGACCGCCTCTCGGGGACCGACCCTGATCTCCCAGTCGGGCAACTCTTCTTCGAGTTCGCCCGAAAGCACCGCTACGTGGCCGGGGAGCACGATCACCTTCTTGCTCACCTTGTCTCCTACGCCGAACTGTTTTACCGCCTTGGCGATGCTTTCGGCATCGAATTTCCCCGCCGCCCAGGCCGTCAGCACGCTCATGCCTTCGGCGTCGGCAACCACCAACCAGGCGGGCAGACCGGAGCCTTCCACCTCGTTGGCGACGCTGAAATAGGTGATGGAGAAGTTGGTGGTGACCAGCACCGGATCGTCGGGCTTGGGGTCGTTGATCTCGTAGATGGCCGGCAGCACCTGGATCGGCTTCTGCGGGTCCGTGAATATGTTTTCGCGCAAGACGAGAACGGAGTAGACGAGTTCGGGAGAGAACGTATCCAACACCACGAAGCCCGCGTACTTGCAGATCGAATGAGCCGCCAGCGTGGCTTCCTTGGCCGGGTTCCCGCCGCTGCCCGCGAAGGCGATGGTCGGGTAACCGAGCGGCCTGAAGTTCTTCAGCGCCAGTCGACGGATCTGGGTCTGCAAGGCCAGCGAGCTGCTCATGCCCTGGCCGGTGGGGTGCAGAACCATGTCTTCCACGCCTTTGCCCTGGATCTTCTCGGTGAGTTCGGCGAGTTCCTCCAGGGTGCCGGCCTCGACTCCCAGCGCTGTTTCTGCCTTCTTGGCGAGGTCGGCCATCGCCTCCCAGTTCTCGGCGTTGGCGCCCATGATGAGCGGCTTCTCTCCATCGAGTACTGTTAGGCCGGCTTCGATAACCGCCGGATCGTTGCCCACGAGGATGAGCGGCAGATTGCTGGACTTCCGCACGGCATCCACCGCGGCCGTGAAGGTGGCCGCATCACCCGAAGCGGCCTCGACCGCAAAGCCATCCAGCTTGAGATCCAAGCCGACGTAGTCGACGATGTAGGCGGTGGCGGCCTCCACCTTCGCGGTGATGGTCTCTTTCTCGTCGGTGTCCGCGACCCGGATCAGAACGCCCGGCCGGTTGACGAATTTCTTCTCGTGCCGGAACAGCACGACCTCGTTCCCAACCGCGACTTCGGCGTCTTTGCCCTTCAGCGTGATGAGACGGATCGGGGGAGCGGACGATTCGGCGAGTTGTTGCTTCGATTCATCCGTGACGTACGGACAATCGCCGAGTTCGACCTGCTTGGCGGCCAATTTCATCGAAAAAGCCAGGCAGGTGGGAAAGCCGCATTCCTTGCAGTTGGTCTGCGGAAGCATTTTGTAGATTTGGATTCCAGACAGTGCCATGATTCTCCCCTAGCTCTACACCGGCTCGGCGGCCATGAGTTCGTCGATCGATTCCTTGACTCGGGTCAGGCTGTCGGGGTGACGGAGCACGACGACGTCGGCCCCCGCCTCGATCAGAGACACGGCCGTGACGGTCTCCCAATGAACTCCCCGCTCGGCCCAATCCCCCCACGCATCGGGGACGCCTTCGCCGACCTTCGACTCCTTCGTCTTCCAGCTTTCGAACCCGGGATTCACCATCAGCGGAAGCTGGGTCATGGCGTCGCCCTGCAGCGCAGCCAGTCGAAGCCGTTCCATCACCGAGTACCCGTACTCAATGCCGTATCCGAGCGCGCCGGTGGTGGGATCCATGATGATGCGATCCCGCGGAAGGCCCATATCCGTCATCAGGATGTTCAACTGCTTGGCGAGGTTCACGTCCATCGGAGTCCGGCCTAGCACCAGGTGGTCGTTGGCCATGGCGGCCGCGACGATCGTCCGGTAGTTGCCTTCTTCACACAGCCCCAACACCAGACGCTCACCCTTGGTGGCGTCGGCAATGGGCACCAGGATCGCGTTGTCGATATCCACTTGCCCGGGCCCCAGCACCACCAGCGGCAAGCCGGTTGCCTCCAGCACGGCCTTGACGGTTTGCACCGCGAAGTCGGGCGTGATCGGGTTGTCGTCGGCATCGGTGAGCCCAAACATCAGCACGATGAGCTCGGCACCGGCTTGCTCACAGGCCTGAGCCCATTTCGCCGGGTCGTCGAGCACGTCGCCCCAGGTGTCTTGCAGCACCTGCGACCAGCCGCCGGGTCGGGACGAACTCATCTCCATCGCAATCACCGGCCGATTCGGGGTCTCGCTCTCGAAGTGCATGAAGGGCAGGGTCTGCTCGCCGCCGATGGTGACGACCTTGGTGCGCGTACCGCCTTGCTCGGCTGTTGCGCCCAGAGTGACGGTCTGTACTGCCCCCGGCCACTTATCCTTCGGGATCTCAATCGACATACGACTTCACCTCTAACCACACTCTGTGGTGTCTTGGGATTGACTGCAGATTGGCCGAGGCCTCTCTCCGCGGCCGGTCGCGTCCGGCATCAGAAGATGGGATCCATCGCAAGTGCCGGATGTTGGTGCTCTTCCATCCAGGGAAGGAGTTCTTCGACCGATGTGACGGACCGCTCATCGGCGATCCGATCGATCAGCTTCGCGTCACCTTCTCGCTCGGCAACGATCTGCAGCTCGGCGGCCATGGACTCTTTGAGAACGCTGCTCATCCAAACCACCCGCGGAAATCCTCCGTCGGCGGAGATGAACTTGGGGCTGGCCAGGTAGAACTTTCCCACTCCCATCACACCGGGGGTCTGGATGCCACCGCCGGCCATGCCGGCAAGCGTGCTGAACGTCATCCCGGCCGGAGTAATGCTGGTGTCTTCGCGACTCACCACCATGACGCCATTGGCCTCGGGGATCAGCATGACGATGCACTCGAAGCAGCCGCACGCCGTCATCGGGTTCTCCATGATGGAGTACATCGCGAGCTCTTCGACCACGCCGTGAGAGCCGGCCTTCGCGTAGTCGTTGGTGCCTTCCCAATAGCCCCGATCGGCGTCGATGACCCGGCCGACCTTGATCGGCTGATTGGGGCCGGTGGGGTTGATGTTGTACGAGGCTTTGCAGTCCAACCAATTGTAGGCGCCGCACAGCCCGAGGCGCTCCGGACTTACGACGCACACGTGGTTGGGCGCGAAGCTCTGACACAACGTGCAGGAGTAGAACACATCAACGGCGTCGTCCGTCAGGTCTGCGAGCCGCTTGTTGCGGAAGTCGTAGGTTTCTCGCGCCTCTTCGAGGAGTTCGCCGACCTGGTCGGGATTCGTGTAGATGGTGATCGCCACCTTGTCGACGATCGCGCCGAAATCGGAATGGAAGCGGGCATGCAGGATCTTCCCGAAGTCCTCCAGATCGAATCCGGCCTCGGCGGCCTTGGCGGAAAGGCGGATCCAGGTGATGTCGCGCTGACCGACGTGCTGGATCCCCGAAGCGCCGTTGACGAAGTAGTGAATCTGCCGCTCCAGGACCGGCTCGAAGTCCGATTCCATCTGGCGCCCAGCGACGTCGATGACGATGCCCATGTCCATCGAGCCCTGCTCGGCCACCTCGGAGAAGTCGGGTCCGATCACTTCGACCTTGCCGTCCGTGATGTCGTCCAGCTTGGCCATGCGAAGGAACTCGAAACAACGGGAGTTCCTGCCGCCGAACTCGATGCGCAGGTCGGCCTTTCGGACCACTTCTCCTTCGAACGCAGAGCCGTAGGGTACGGGGACCGGCACGTCGGATACCTGCACCTTGAGTCCGCGGACCTCGATGCACTTCTGCACCAGCTTCTCGGCCTTCTCGAGGTCGTCCCCACCATCGATCTCGTTCCACGGCATGCTGACCACATGCTCGTAGGTCGTGATACCCGTCGGAAGAATCTGCGGAATCACGGTGTCGGCGATGACCGGAAAGCCAAAGTTGATGGCCCCGGCTGCGGCCGCGTACTTGAGATCGTCCACCTCGCCGAGAGCCAGCACGAAGGCAAACACCCGGTCTCTGTTGTAGTCGAGGATCTCGCGAGCCTGGCCGCCCTTCATGCCGCCGAAGGTCAGCGCTGAGCGTGTGGCGAAGCCCAGAGCGTAGATGGCACTGAGCGTATCGGTACCGAACGGAACCGTATAGGTGTCGTAGCCGAGCTCGACTCCTTCCTCGTTGAGCTGATCGATGATGCTGCGACCGTTCACATTGCCGCACAGGAAGGTCAGGATGTTGCGTCGCTGCAGCTCGCGAATGATCTGAACTGCAGCTTCGTTGGTTTTTGCACATCCGACGATGGCTGCGAAGCCGGGCATTCGCCCGTCCACCAGCTGGATCCCCCAGGTCCGCAACTGGATGTCGTCAATGGCGCCGTTCAGGTGCCCGTTGCTCGCGCCTTCCTTGGCGCTATCCGCGTCCGGGCTGGTGAAGGCGGTTGCTCCCGCCAGCTCGACGCCGGGCATCCGCTCGGGCTGGAGCCCGTAGATATACCGGATGGCTTCGATGGTCTCGGCGGCGATGAGGGTGGCCATGCCGCTGTCGAGTGTTTCACCGAGATACGGCGTCCATTGCTTATCGGACGGCACCGGGTGAAGGAGTTTACGGGCGTGGGCCAGGCTCGCTTCCAGCTGACCGAGTGTTTCGATCTCCCTACCCGTCATACCGAAGATCACCGGGAGGTAGTACGCCGTGTTCGGGAACGAGACCGAGGTGTTGTTCCCCCTCTCCTTTAGCGCTTGGCTCAACATCGCCTCCGCTTCGGAGACCAGTGCGTTGGCACCTCGGATTGCCCGTGTCGCTATGTATCGAGACATTTCGTGACTCCCCTAACCAGCGGCGCGCTTGCCATAGAGGGCGGCTTGACGCTCTTCCAAAGGCAGCGCCTCGATCTCCTGGACCCGGGCGTCACCACTCTTGCCGAATTTCGTTGCGTCGTACTCGGGCAGCCCGAGCGCGGCACGTTTCTTGTCGATGTGATCCAGTGTGCGCTTGATCATCTCCGACGGGTCGTCGACAAACTCCAGCTTGCCGCCGTAAATCTCCTCCCAACCGGAGCTCATGTACTCGGCCACCTGGGTGCTTTCGGGGATTTTATCGCCTCTCCCTGCGACCGGGTTGGGGCCGCCCATGATCACGTACGCACCGGAAGCAACACAATATGTGGCGATGGCGAGCGCCTTCTCACTCATCCATTCTGGTGCGAGACCGACCGCCGGGACCTCGTCGATGTCGTCACCGAGACCGCCTTCTTCGACCATCTGAGTGAGAACGGTGAGAATTCGGGTGTTGTCTACGCACGATCCCATGTGGAGAACCGGGGGGATCCCGATTGTCTCGCAAACCTCTCGCAGGCCTGGGCCAACCCGGTCGATGCCGGCATCACCGAGCAGGAATCCGAGCTTGGCGTTGGCGATCGCACTGCAGCCGGTTTGCACCACCAGGACGTCCTGTTTGAGCAGCTCTTCGGTAATGGCGACGTGATAGGCGTCGTGCTGGACGCGCGGGTTGGTACATCCAACGAGGGCCGCCACGCCGCGAATCCGCCCGGACATGATCGCGTCGTTGAGGGGCCGGAACGACGACCGATAGGATCCTCCCAGCATGTAGTTGATGTACTCGTGGGAAAATCCCGGGACCAGCGTGTTCTTGTAGTCGGGAATGTTGACTTCACCGCGATTGGCGTAATTGTCGATGGCCTCTTTGAGGATATTTTTTGCGATGGTCAAGGCGTGTTTCTCGTCGAACTCGATGTGCGTCGCGCCTTTGAGCTTGACCTTCGGCGAGGTCGTGATGATCTTGGTGTGGAAGTTCTCCGACAGCGTGACCAGCGCCTGCATGATGCACTGAACGTCGACCACCATCGCCTCCACGGCACCGGTCAGAATCGCCAGTTCTTGCTGGAGAAAATTTCCTGCAGCTGGAATCCCCTGCCGCATGAGGATCTCGTTCGCCGTGCAGCAGATACCGGAAAGGTTGATGCCTTTGGCACCGGCGGCTTTGGCGTATTCAATGATCTCCGGGTCTTGCGAAGCAGCGACCACCATCTGGCTCAAGGTGGGTTCGTGACCGTGGACGACCACATTGACCATGTCGTCCTTCAGCACTCCGAGGTTGGCTTCCCCGAGCAGCGGGGCCGGTGTCCCAAACAGGATGTCCGAGACGTCGGTGCCGATCATGCTGCCACCCCACCCATCGGCGAGAGAGGTGCGCACGGCGTGTTGGAGGATGTGGATCGGATCCTGGTCGTCTCCCATGTGAGTGCGGTGCAGCGCTTCGACCACCTCGCGGTCGATACCGCGAGGGATCACACCTTGTTCCTTCCATAGCTTCTTGCGCTTCTCGGGAGCCCGTTCGGTCGGAACGATGGCACCGCGTTGCTGGCCGAACTGGGCGATGTAGAGGTCGGCGAGATCGTTGGCGATCTCCTCTGGAGTGCGGTCCTCGATCGGGATGTCGTAAATGGAGGCGACACTGTGCAGTTTGGCGACATCACGGATCTCATAGCCTTCGGTTTCGCCGTTTGCGACGGCCTTGAGGGTGAAGGCCATGTCGCGCCCGTGGTCCGAGTGCGCGGCCGACCCGGCCGCGACGGCTCGAATGAAGTTGCGGGTCTGGATGGTGTCTACCGTGGCGCCACAAACCCCGGTCATACCGTCCTTGGTGATCCGGCAGGGACCCATGCCGCACAGGTCGCAGCACAGACCCGCCGAGCCGATCGTGCAGGGGGACATTTGGTCTGCCCGGCTGAAGGCGGTGCCAATCCCCCTTTCGTCGGCCAGGGCCAGCATTTGCTGGGCGGCCGGGTCGATCGATGCCTCTTCGGGAGTTCGCCCCTTCTTTCCCTTGATCGCGCTTTTTTCGTCAGCCATGGTCCGGTTCTCCCTCTTCATCCATTATTTTGGGGGCGCCCATTCCCGGGCACGGCCAGAGCGGTTTTCCCGATGTGGTGGCCTCTTGTCCAAAGGAGACCACCGTGCCGGCGCTTTTGTAAGCGGCGGTATGGCGGAAGTACGTGTCCCCGTCGGGGCCGGCGGCGGGCTTGCCGGATTCCATGGGTACCTGGAGGTCGCCGAGGTAGCTGTTTTCGTCGAGGATCTGTTTGAGGATGTCTTCCGACGTCTTGTCCGGGTCGTATTCGATCTGTACGACATGAAAGGCGCTCGAGGCGTTGACCTCTTCCACGCCGGGGACCGCGAGCAGGATTCGCCGAACCTCGATCACATGGTGGTCGGCGTACATGACCGGTACATCGAATGTGACCGACGCCATCTCATTTTCCATCATCGGGTCCCTCCAGACCGAGAGCGTTTCATCGCAGCTCTCGGGTTTCTCCTGCGCGAAGATCCGCAACCGCGGTCTCTACGCTATGAGCGCTTCTCCAGCTGCCGACTACGAGCAGAAATTGGGGTGGGGGTTGGCCAAATTCCTGCAATCGATCGGTGCTCACGTGTTGATCCAATCCGTGGTTCCGGCGGAGCCCCGGGGCACGTCGTGCCGCACCTTGATTCCGCTGCCATTTTCGTAGCTGCCATCTGTGGTCAAGGAAGTTCAAACCGGAACCGCCGTTATGCACGCGAACGAGAAACGGGTGAACGATCTGACCAAGATCCTTCTCGTCATCTCGAGCGATCAATTTGAGGCCATCGGCCACTCCCACTATGAATAAGCAATTGTCGTGCCGCACTTGCTCGGCGTAGTCAGTGCTCAATAGGCGCGCCTCTGCGACATGCCGCCACGGAGCGACTTTCCCCTTGGGGCAGTGTGGCGCAGTGGGTCACTCTCGATTCGCGGTGCGCCGCCGCTTGAATTCTGAGCGGCAAGGAGACTTGGCATTGACAGCGGGCTTCGGTCTGCCGAGGATCTGCGCCATGGACGGTGTTTCCCTCAGTGTGATCATCGGCGCCGTGAGCGTGGCCTTCTTCCATACCCTGTTGGGTCCTGACCACACTCTCCCCTTCATCATGCTGGCGCGGGCTCGGGGCTGGTCGATGAGCCGCACTCTGGTGATCACGTTCCTGTGCGGACTGGGTCACGTGGCCGGTTCGCTCCTGCTAGGCGGGTTGGGTATCGCGCTGGGGTACGGCATCGGAGCCCTCGAGTCTGCCGAGGGAGGCCGGGGCGCCTGGGCGGCCTGGGCGCTGTTTGCCTTCGGCTTTGCGTACATGGTCTGGGGTATCCGCCTGGCCTGGCGGCGCCGCTCGGGACTGGCACTGCACGATCACGCGGGCCATGTACACGTCCACGGGCACGGCGACCAAGAGCATGCACACGACGGCGGGAGCGGCTCACGCACCACCTTCTGGGTGCTCTTCGCCATCTTCGTGCTGGGCCCCTGTGAACCCTTGATCGCTTTCTTCATGGTGCCCGCCAGCAAGGGGAACTGGACCCTGGCGGTTACCACGGCGATCGCGTTCACCGTCTGCACCCTGGCCACCATGCTCGGGATCGTCGCTCTGGGTCTCGCGGGCTACCGGCGCCTGCGGTTCGGGCGCCTCGAGCGCTGGTCCGAGGCCCTGGCAGGTGCCACCGTGGCGCTCTGCGGCCTGGCGATCCTCTTTATGGGACTCTGACGCTAGAAGCGTCTCGCGGGTCGATCGGAGCGCTGAGCACATCGCGATGGTCAGCAACTGAGAGGACCCGCTCGAGCGAGCATCCTGTATGATGGAAGGGTGCCCAACACAGGAGGCTATTCGTGCTGAATCTCCCGAAAGTCAGCGAGTACATGGACACCGTCGTTCAGACGCTGAACGCTGAAACCCAGATCCTCGACGCCGTGGACTTCCTATTGGATAACCACGTCACCGGCGCACCCGTAGTGGATGGAGACTACAGGGTAGTGGGCATCCTGACTGAGAAGGATTGTCTTTACCTGCTCGCCGCCGGCTCGGACGCGGATATGCCCCAGGGCGTCGTCGCAGACTTCATGACGCATGAAGTGCAGACGATCCCGCCGAGCATGAACGTGTACTTCTGTGCGGGCCTGTTCATGAACACGGTGGTGCGTCGCTTCCCCGTCGTCGAAGATGGCAAGCTCGTTGGCGCGATCACCCGGTTCGACATCTTGCGCGCGATCCAGAAGAACCTGCGTTGACACCTGAAAGCCGGTCGTAAGACCGGAGTAGGACTTGATAGGGCCCCCCGTCGTGTTAGGCGGGTGGGCCGTTTTCTGGGTGCGTGCAGCCCATTTTTTCCAGGCGCTCTGTCCGGGTGCGTCGTCGTGTCAACGAATCAACAACGTGCTCGCTTGCCGCAGGCGTCGAAGGGGGTCTGCCAGGGGCCGGGCACCCCGTCGCCCTCGATATCGTCGTTCGTGGGGTCTGTGCGGTGCACGTCGATCTCTTCGCGATCCGTGTATCCGTCCGCATCGCTGTCGGGATCGAAGGGATCTGTTCCGAGCAGGAACTCCTCTAGATTATCGAGTCCGTCCGCATCCCCGTCGAGGGCCGCGTCATCCGCAAGCGGATCCAGGCCGGCTTCCACCTCCCACCCATCTTGCATGCCGTCGGCATCGGTATCCGGATCCAGCGGATCGGTAGTGTGGATGTCGACCTCGTCGATGTCACCTAGGCGATCTGCGTCGGTGTCGACATTCAGCGGATCGACCACGGGGTTGAAAACTTCGTCGAAGTCGCTCACGCCGTCTCCATCGGTGTCCGCATTCGTCGGGTCGGTGAAGGCGAGATGCTCGTCGAGATTGAGCAGGCCGTCGCCATCTCCGTCCAGCGTGGCGTCGCCGGGGTCGGTGGGGTCGAGTCCGTAGAGGTTTTCCCAGGAGTCCGGCATGCCGTCCCGGTCGAAGTCGAGCACGACGTTCAGCGCCAGGCACTCGAACCCCGCGCGCAAGGTAAGCGAGGCGCTCGTGGCCTCGCCGGTGCTCTTGTCCACCTGGAAGATTTCGCCGTACTCCTCGAGGCCCCATAGATTGCCGTTGCCGTTGCCGTTGCCGTTGCCGTCAGCCGTCAACCCGCTCTGCGCGCTCAGCCTCACGTTGCCCAGTTGACCCACGAAGCTTGCGGCGCCTGTTGCTCGATTGATGCGGTACACCGTGTTGGAAGCGGGCAGCAGGGCGTAGAGGCTCTGACCATCCCAGGCCAGTGAATCGAATCCACTGATGCCTAACCAACCGACGGCGGTGGCGGCACCGGTGGCTGGATTCAGCCGGTAGAGAGACTGCGAATCCCGGGCCACCATCCACAGCGAGCCACTGTTGTCGAAGGCCAGGCCCAGCTCAGCAACGGAGACGTTCAGACTGCCGATGCGCGTTGCGGCTCCAGTAGCGATGTCGACCGAGTAGAGACTGTCGTAGCTGTCCTCGACGGCGAAGAGTTCGCCGCTGGGGCTGAAGGCCATCCCTTCGAAATCAGAGTTCGA
>JAFDAW010000068.1 GCA_019313605.1 Deltaproteobacteria bacterium | reverse complement strand
GTTTCAGCTCTTGCGTCCCGGCCCCTGGCGAACGCACTGCGGGTGCGTGATAAAACCATTGCATTCTCTGGCCGGCGGGGTGGGATCGGAGCGCCGCTCGGGATTCGTTAGAGCGGCTAAGCTTCGGGCCGCGAGAAGGGTCTTGAAATTTTCTCGATCGGAGACGCGATGAAGATGCTCTCTGCGTTGGCGCGTGCTCGACTCCCGGATCCGCTGACGCTGCTCACGGCGTGCATTCTGCTCGGCGCGGCCGCGAGCTGGGTGGTGCCCGCCGGACAATACGAGCGGCAAGAAGATGCGGTCACGGGCCGCATGGTGGTCGTGCCCGGCACGTATGCCGCGGTAGACCCCGATCCGGTCGGCCTGTTCGATGCGCTGCTAGCAATCCCGCGCGGCCTGATCCTCGGCGCCGACATCATCTTCCTCGTGTTCCTCACGGGCGGTGCGTTCGTCGTCGTCGACCGGACGGGAGCGCTGCGCGCGGTGGTGGACGCGCTGGCTCGCGTGCTGCACGGCCGCGGAATCCTGGTCATCCCCGTCGTTTCGGTGTTCTTCGCCGCGGGTGGCGTGATGCTGAATACGCAGGAGGAAATCATCGCGCTGATACCGGTGCTGATCATCTTGTCGCGGCGCGTGGGCTTCGACGCAACGACAGCGGTCGCAATGAGCCTGGGGCCAGCTGCGGTCGGCTCCGCGTTCAGCCCGATCAATCCGTTCCAGGTCGTCATCGCGCAGCAGCTCGCGGAGCTGCCGGTTCTGTCGGGCGGGCTGTTTCGTGTCGTCTTCTTGCTGCTCGCGCTCGGCATCTGGATTGCGGGCACCATGCGCTACGCGCAGCGTGTGTACGCACCTCTCTCTGCGGAAGAGGCAGCTCCGGGGGGGCCGACCGGCGCTTCCGGGCGCGGCGGCCGAACCGCGCTCGTGATGCTCTTGGTGGTGCTGGCTTTCGGCACCTTCACGTTCGGTCTGCTCCGACTCGACTGGGGGTTCAACGAGATGTCGGCCGTTTTCCTGGCCATGGGCATCGCTTCCGGTCTACTGGGCCGGCTCGGCGTGCAGCGCACAGCCGAAGCCTTCGTCGATGGATTTCGCGAGATGACCTATGCCGCGATGCTGATTGGTTTCGCGCGTTCCATCTACGTCGTGCTGGAGGACGGTCAGATCATCGACACATTGGTCCACGGCTTATTCATCCCGACGGCCGAGTTGCCGCTCACTCTCGCGGCCATCGCGATGATGGGAGTCCAGACGCTCATACACGTGATCGTGCCCAGCGTCAGCGGTCAGGCGGTGCTCACGATTCCGATCCTGACGCCGCTGTCGGATCTGATCGGTCTCGAACGGCAGATCACGGTGCTCGCCTATCAGTACGGCGCCGGGCTGTGCGATTTGCTCACGCCGACCAACGGTGCGCTGATGGCGGTCCTGGCCGCGGCAGGCGTGCGCTACGACCGCTGGCTCCGTTTCGCGCTACCGCTCTGGGGATTGCTCGCGGCACTCGGCTTGATTGCGATCGTCATTGGTATCGCGACGGGTCTGGATTGAGGCGGCGCAGGACTTCCGTTTTGTCTTGGGAAACGGTCGGGTAGGCGTTTCGAACGCTCGAGGTCGTGGATTCCGAGTTGGTTTGCCTGGCCGCGTCCCTTCACGCGCCGTCGAGGAGTTTGCGCACGAGCGATAGCAAGACCCGGTGGGAGAAGGGCTTCTCGAGGACTTCCGCGTCTTCGCAGGCCGACGTCATGTCGAGCGTCCCGTTTTGCGCGTAGCCAGACATGAAGATGACTTTGAATCCGGGACGCTCTTTCTGAAGCCGCTTCACGAGTTCCGGCCCGGAGAGTCGCGGCATAACAACATCGGTGATGACGAGATCGATGAGTGACTCGTACTTTCTGGCGATGTCGAGGGCGTCCACGCCGTCGCTCGCGTTGATCACGCGATAGCCCCGCTGCTGTAACAAGGTTCGCATCAGCTTGCGGATCCCGTCCTCGTCCTCGACGAGCAGGATCGTCTCGTCTCCATCGAGGGTCTCCGACGTAGGCGATCTCTGTGGTTCGGACACTGGACGAGCGTCACTCAGGGGAATCAGCACCGAGACCGACGTGCCCTTGTCAACGGTGCTCTCGATGTAGGTGCCACCGCCACACTGTTCGGCGATCGAGTGAACGGTGGCCAGGCCCAATCCCGAGCCCGCGCCAGGTTCCTTCGTGGTATAGAAGGGGTCGAAAGCGCGGTCGATCTGCTCCTGCTCCATTCCTTCCCCGGTGTCACTCACGCGGATGACCGCATAGTCGCCTGTGGGCAGCCGCGGCATCGAGTTCGACCGCTCGTGCCGGTGTTCCAGGAGCGCGACCTCGAGGCGGCCGCCTTCGGGCATGGCGTCGCGCCCGTTGGTTGCGAGGTTGACGATTAGCTGCTCGATCTGGGAGGTGTCCACTACAACAGTGACGGGCCCGAGTGGAAGCTGAGCCTCGATGATGATGTCCTCACCGATCAGGCGTTCGAGCAGCGTACGCAGGCCCTTCATCACCTCCACGAGATCTGTCGGCCTCCGCTTGACGGGCTGCCCCCGACTGAAGGTGAGCAGTTGGCGTGTCAGCGCTGCGGCTCGTTCGCCCGCCTTGCAGATCTCGGCCGCCGCCTCAGTCTTCTCGTGTTGGCCCGCCGCCGCGAGTTCCTCGCGAAGGGTCTCAGCGTGGCTGAGGATGACCAGCAGAAGGTTGTTGAAGTCGTGAGCGATCCCGCCGGCCAGCCGGCCCACCGATTCGAGCCGCTGGGATTGACGCAGTTTCTGTTCGAGTTTCTTTCGCTCGGCAATATCGCGCCACACCACATGGATCACATGCTTGGGGCCACGATCGACGGCAGTGAGCATCACCTCGACGGAGAAGACCTCGCCGTCCGCGCGAAGGTGATCCCACTCGAAGCAGTGGCTCCCCTGCTCGATGACGATCTGCATCATCGCCTCCGCCTTTTCGAAGGAGTCGCGGCCATCGGGCTGAATGGGTGGCGAGAACTCACTGGGGTGGGCGCGCAGCGTCCCCTCTTTCTGGCCGCCCGAGTAGCGCTCGAGCAGCGCTTGCTTGCTCGGGAAACCCATCATCCGCGCCGCGGCAGGGTTGCAGTCGACGAAGCGCTCCTCCTCGATGATGAGGATCGCGTCAGGGGAGTTTTCGAAGAGCTCCCGATAGGTGTCGTTTGTCTCGGCCATGCGACACCGCACTGATAGTCTATTTGCTTGCTCAGGTCTACACCAGCGCGAATCGCTGAGACCCGGTTAGCGCGCGGGCACCGCAACGGGCCTGAATCGATGCGTGCCGCGTCCGTTCACCAATTGAGGGACAGCGTCACCCCGTAGGTTCGGGGTGGCGCCCAGAGTTCGAGGATCGAGCTGGCGGAGCGGCTCTGGTCGTAGGTGTCGAGCTTGTACTCCTCCTCGAAGAGGTTGCGGACCCAGAACGCCAACTCGATTCGTTCATCGGGCGTTCGATAGGCGATCCGCGCGTTGTGGAGCCAGTAGCCTTCCTGTGAGATCGGATCGCGCATCTGCGGATCGAAGTAGGCCTTCGAGCGGTAGTTGGCGTCGTAGTGGGGAATCAGAAATCCCCAGCCGAAGAGCGGAAGCTCGTATTCGGCGAACACTGCGAGGTTCCACTCTGGGGCGTTCACGAGGGGATTTCCGGTGTAGTCGAACTCAACGGGCTGCGGGTTGGGGTTTCGCGGTACCGCAATGGTCTTGGTGACCTTGAGGTCCTCGTATTCGCTGTCCAACCAGCCCATGTTGCCGCTGATCAAGAGGCCCGGCAGTGGCCGGAGGTGCAGCTCCAGTTCGGCGCCCCGCACGTCGGCATCGCTGTTGAGCAGCTCGCGGTCCGGCAATTTTCCTGGCTCGTTCACAATGTCGAATGCCTGCAGATCCTGGTACCAGTAGCGGAAGAGCGCGGCGTTGAGGATCACCCGGTCGTCGAACCAGCGTGTTCGGATGCCGAATTCGAGCGCATCGTTGTACTCGGGCTCGACCGGGTTGAGGACCTGCACGGGGTCGCCGGCCCAGATCGTCAGGCCCGAATTGAAGTGCCCGCCCTTGAATCCGCGGCCGTAGCTCAAATAGGAGAGCAGGCTGCCGTATGCGTTGGAAAACGGCGTGTAGCTGAGCCTCACGTCGCCCGTCGGCTCGTGCCAGGTTTCTTTCGCGCTTACTTCGGCGAACTCGACGATCACAGCCGGAGTGAATGGGCCGGTCCATCGACCCGAGACGGCGTATTCCTTCTTTTCGCGGTTGTAACGGACCCCCCCGCTGAGCGTGAGCGCGTAGACGCCCGGGATTGCACCTTCTTCGACCAGATCGACTTCACCGGCCAGATAGGGGGCCAGGCTCGTCAGCTTCTGGTCGAAACCCTGATTGATCTCGAACAGCTGCGCGTTGGGAGATAAATTGTTCGCAGTGAGTTCCTCGTAGAGGAAGAAGAACCCCGCGGTCCACTGGTAGCGCTCGCCTTCGCCCTCGATGCGCAGGTCTGTGGTCGTCTGCCAGGCGCTGTCGGATCGGATGGCCGGATTGAGATTAAGGGGGGTTGCGTCGCCTTCGTCCTCGACGACGCGATCGTACCATTCGTAGTCGTAGAGCAGGCTGATGACGACCACGCCGAGGTCCAGGATGCCGTGCCCGTTGATCCCCCAGGCGTCGATGTACTCGATGCCGTCTTGATCGTAGAATCCCGAGAAGGGATCTCCGCCACCCTGGCCTGAGGTGAAGGGGTTGTCGCGGAGCCCTTTGACGTCGCGCCATCCCTCGCCGATAGCGGGAGGATTATTGCGTGCTTGCTGGGCGGCGGAGTTCTCGGAAAAGCCATACTGCCGCACTTCGTCGAAGCCGCCTGAGAAATTGGTCATGGCACCGAGCATCTGCAGATGGGCAGAGTCGCCGCGGTTCTGGCTGCCGTGGGCGTTGAACATCCACTCCATGTTGTCGAGTGGTTCGAAGAGCAGCACCATCCGCGCCGCCCAGTTCTCGACGTTGTTCGTCCAGCGATTGAGACCGGCGAAGGTTGAACTGCCCGGTTGGAGCGGGTCGGGAGTCCAGAACCCTTCCTCTTGTAAATTTCTAATACCGCGGGGATCATCACCTGGTAGTGGGTTTTCTGAACGGAGGGTGGACAGTATCCCCGGAGATTTCATGTAGCAGATGCTGTCGACAGCGGTCTCAGAGACTCTGAAAGTGGTATCCATGCCCGCGACCCGCGTACCCTGCGGCGCGACGAGATTGCCGTCGATATCGAAGATGTCCTCGCCGAGGACCCTCGGGTTGTTTCTAGTGCCCGGCTTGATGGTTCCCGCGATTTCCATCGCCTCTATGGCGGCGTCGTAATCCAGGAAAACGTACGTGATCGGATCTTCAAAGATGGGTCGACCGTTCTCCCCCTCTGTCCGGACGGGCCGAAGTACCCCATTCTCATAAGTCCCTACGGGTATCAGTGATTCATAGAGTTCCGTGGTCGGGTCCTGGTTGGCATCCGGAAAGCCGTGTCTCGACGGATCAAAGCCCGCGCACTGGTTCTTCGTGTAGCCATCCCGCCACTGGGCGCGGCCCGACACGCGCATCGAGAGCATGTCTTTGATCAGCGGGATGTTGATCGCGGCCTCGACCTCTTTGGCGTCGTAGTTGCCGTAGGTCAGATTCGTCGAGACGCCGAACTCACCGTCCGGCTTCGCCGAGCGGAACAGGATCGCGCCCGCGCTGGCGTTGTGGGCGTTGACGCTGCCTTGAGGTCCGCGCAGCACGTCGATCGCCTCGAGGTCGAAGAGCTGGCTGCTGAGATGGATCGCCGGCGAGTTGATGTTGACACCGTCCTGGTAGATGGCGACGGCTCCCTCCGCGCTCGCGTTGTCGTCATTGAGACCGAGTCCGCGGATGTAGACGGTGGGGTTCGTCGCCGCGAAGGAGGTGTTGATCGCGAGGTTCGGTGCGTAATCAGCGAGATCGGCGAAATCTTCGATTCGCATCTCGTGCAGCTCACTGGCGCGAAACGGCGTGCCCGAAGCCGGAACATCCTCGAGGGTCTCACCAGTGATCGAGATCTCTTCGCCATCCACAGCGGGATCGACGGGATCCTCGGCCGAGGCGGGAAGGGCGAGTAACAGCGCCGCAATCAAGTGCGCGCATCTGTGACACCAGGTGCCCTTCGCCAGCATGCGGCTTTCAGGTGTCAGCATTCGATCATTGCGCCCGCGGCCCTCAATGACTCGACGGAAACTCGATGGCTCAACGATGCTAGATGATTCAAAAATACTAGGCGACTCTACGGCGCGTTACCTGATCAGAAGCTTATCTCTGCCTTATTTTCTCGACTCGCTGCAATCCGGGAGATACCACGTGATTTCAAGTGCCCAACCCGGTCTTCAGCGATTCTTTGAATATCGACAACAACTTACACAGGCTGAAATCGATGAACCGCTCAGTATTTTTGCAAATGGACAATTTGCCACAGTGGCCTCCGTAAGACTTTCCGGATGCGCGTATCGGGAATTCTGCTCAAAGCCAACGTGGCGGAACAGGTCAAGCCGTACACGACGATCTGTCACGGATGGTGGAACTTCGTTTCAGCGATGACGCTCTCTAGAATGAACTCTGTAATCGCGTCTGCAGCACAGGTGTGGCCCCGTGCGTTTGGATGAAAGTTGTCTCGATGGAGAGGCTGCGAGGTTTCTTTCCGGCACGCCTTGTAGGCGGGGAGTAGATCGAGAAGCAAGAGACCTCGCTCGTCTGTGATGCCGCGAATGAATTCGTGCTGTTCGCCAAATGCGTAATTTTTAAAGGTCCGATCCGTAAAGTGTGGGAATACGACGACAAGCGCTTGGAAGCCTTGCGATTCGGAGAGGTTGGCGAGTTCGCCCACGGATTCGGCAACCGTATCACCGGTGTCATACGGCTCGAAGGTGAGCAGCGTTTTTTCATTAGCACTGGGAGCGAACAGGCGGAATCGCAAGAGGCGATAGAGCGCACTTCGGATCAGGTAGCGCGCCGCGAAGCGATTGGAGAGGTGAATGCTCTTCTTCTGGTTGGCCTCGTCCAACAGTGGTTTGAGCAGCCAGTAACCGGGCGAGGCCGTGTCGTTCAGGCAATAGGAGAGAAGAACCAGATCGGGATCGAACCGCAAGGCCTTGTCTTTCAGCGTCGCGACTTCTTGTTGTGTGTTGTAGCCGGAGACTCCGAAATTGAGCACCTCCGCAGGGATTCCTTCCTCTCGAAGAGCGCGCTCGACTTTCGCGGTAAAGAGTTCCTCGTACTGATCGATTCCGATTCCCTCGACAATGCTGTCTCCGAGTACCGCAATTCGAAAGGCTTTGGGGTCTTTGTTTTCGGAGTAGGTCGGGCCCCGGTACCCGAGTGTGTTGCCCGTCCCCCTGTACTGGTAGAAGTCGAGCGATTCCGCTTCGTAGCGGATGTTGGGAACGGGTTCGTATCCGATCTTCGGGTTGGGAGACAGCCGAAAGCGCCCCTTCGTAATGGGAATGATCGAGGGCGCGAGGCCGAGCGCCCGAACCGCGATCTCGGCGAGAAGAAGCGAGAACGCTGTGGCGACGAACAAGACGGTGAGATTCAAGATCAATGTCTTGGAGCGGGAGGCAGTGCTGCCTTTCCGCTGCGCATCAGAGCCTTCCGAGATCATTGCTACCAGCCGTGTGTGTCGAGCCCTGATTCTACGCGATTCCTCAGAGAGTTGGGGGGGCGGTACGGGGCGGCGCGCCGCCGCATCCCGGCTGTGAAGCGTCGGATCTGGGTGACCCGATTGATTTGCGCAACGCGGCGCGCCGGAGTGCCTGGCGAAGATCGCGTAGGTCGATCTCAGGATTTGCGGGTGCGCGGCCGCCGAAGCGCTCGCTGAGGTAGCTCTCGGTCAATCTCGAGAACGCGGCTGCCGCGCGCTCGGGGAGTTCTTCGCTCGATGCGCGTGCGAAGTCGCGCGCGCCGACTGCGGGCTCTCGAGTTAGGCCACGGCGTGAGAGCACGCGCAGGGCGTGGCCGTAGTAGTTCGGGACCGCCGTTTGGGCACGCACCGTGCGGATGCGCCAGAGCAGTACGAGGAGTGCGATGATCCCGACGGATGCGAGGACGGGCTCGCGCCACCCCGCGTCGAACGCCAAGCCTTTTTGCTTCGATCGCGGAGTTGTAGCTGCGGACCCCGACGAATTCGAGAAGTCGCGCCAGGCCAACCAGCCGCGTCTGAGCGCACTCATCTGATCGGAGCGGTCGAATCCGACGATGCGTTGGAACCACCAGTGCTCCATCGCACTCGCGAGTTGGCGAACCCGCTCGTCGAACGCGAGCGCACCCTCCGCGCGCTGGCGCAGGTCGGGTGGGGTCGCGTCGTAGCGGACCCAGCCCGCGCGCGCGTAGTGGACCTCGACCCAGGCGTGGGCGTGCGATCGCGAAACCTCGACGAAATCGCCGAGTTTGTTCTCGCGCCCACCCGCGAAGCCGTTCACGAGTCGGGAGGGGATGCCGAGGCTTCGGGCGAGAATCACCAACGCACTCGCGTAGTACTCGCAGTGCGCCTCCATCCCTTCGAACAGAAAAGCTTCCAGAGGAGAGTGCTCGGAGTCCGGCTCGACGATCGGGGGCGTGTCGGAATAGCGCCCGTTCTTCAGCAGGTATTGCTCCAGCGCCCGCACGCGCTCGGCGTCCGTCGCGACGCCCTTGGTGATTTGGTGAGCCAACGTGGCAACGTTGTCGGAGAGTTTCGGGATCTGGAGGTAGCGCTCGGCCGCGGTCTCGGGCCTGAGCGTCGCGCCGCGATTCTCTCTCGGTGCGACCGCCAGATCGGCGCGCAATTGTTCGTCGCTCCAGCGCACGCGGCGGCTGGCGATCGTGTAGCGCACGCGATCACCGGTCTGGTCCGTTGCATACAGGCCGCCGTTGATGTCGCGCTCCAGTCGGTGAACGGAGCCCTGAAACTGCTGGGCGGTATCCATCCCGAAGAGAACTCCGCCCTGTACGGGTTCGCGCAAAATACGCTGCACGAGGTTGGCCCGGCCGCCGGAACTCTTGAGCCAGATGCCGATTTCAGCACTGCCGGGTACGCGGGTTTTCGTGGGAGGTGTCACCGACCAGGTCTTGCCATCGAAGTGGTCGAACGCGAGCCCCCTCCAGTAGGCGTCGAGCATTCCCGGCGTTTCGCCTTCAATGGTTTCGACGCGAAGTACGACGGTCGAATCCTTTCGGATTCGGCCGATGTCGCCCAACGACACCTGGTCCGAAAATCCCGAAGTCGCGAAACCCTGCCCGATGTTCGGTGCCTGGAGGACCGACGAGTGCAGCCGTGGAAGCAGCACGAAGAGCACGAGCGCGATCGCCACGGACGCACTCGAAGCCAGCAGGGTCACGCGAAACAAGCTCGGCGTGAGCGCGAGGTCTGCGCCGCGACTGTCGCCCGCTTCGGCGGCGTCGGCGCGTAGGGTGTGAACCATTAGCGTCCAGGTCGCCGCAAACAAGAATGCGACCAGCAGCGGTGGAAAGAACACGCTGTCGGTGAGGTTCGAGGCGAGGATGACCTGGAAGAGGGCGAGTGCGACGAGCAGGAACTCAGTTCGCCTCGGCCGCGCGTCGATCAGCTGAAGGCCCTGCGCGAGGGCCGCGAAGTGGGCGAGACCGAGTGTCGCGGGGCCGCCCTGCAGCGCCACGTGGATGGTGGCTGCGCTGACGCCCATCATGCCGATGTTGAGCACGATTGCGTTCGTCTGCCACGCGAAGGGCGAAGTTCGGCGCCATAGGGAGAGCAGAATCGCAACCACTTGAATCGCGACCGCCCAGAGGGCGAGTTGCTGGGTGATCCAGAGCGCCGCGGACGCAACCGCGACCAGCGTCCAGGCGGATGCCGGGCGCGGCGCTTCGACGTCGATTCGAAACGCGCGCCGGCTCATGCGGATTCCGCCAGGGGCTCGTCGCGCAAGGAAGGGGAGTCGTCACCGGGTTCGACGAGGGCCAGATAGGTGAGCAGTCGCGCGCGGTGCCGAACTCCGGCGCCCGCGTCGATCAGGCCTTCGTCCGTGCGCAGTGCCACTCGGCTCCCCGCATCGAGCAGCGTTGCAATTTCAGAGGCCACCCAGATGACACTGCGCTCGAACCGCTCGCCCGGCGGGACGCCGCGCGTTCGCAGCCGCACTTCGACCTCGGCGTCGTGTTCGCCCTCGGCCTCGCGGACCAACAGCGCGCGTCGCCGCATCGAGGCTCTCCAGTGGATCCGCCGCAGTGGATCGCCGGGCGCGTAGTCGCGCAGACCGATCGCGTCGGCGCCGCTGCCCGAGGGCGCCGGAACCCGCTCGCCCGCGTCCCTTGGACTGCCGAAGTCCTGCATGCCTCGCACAGGTTCGAGCGCGGGGTAGACGAGTGCGTTCTGGCTCGTGGGCAGGATCAGGGACTTCGAGAAAAGCCCGAAGGGAAAGCGTGTAAATACTCGAAACTCTTTGAATTCGACGCGACCTCTGGTGTCGGGTCGGAAGCTGTAGGCGCGGCGCAGTGTCTCTCCCGCGCCGATCCGCAGTGCGAACGCGCGGGGTCGGCTGGAGGCGTCTTTTTCGGGTGTCGCGCGGCGGTCTTCGACGACCACCGCGAAGGCCGCGACGCGGCGCTGTGTGTTCGAGATCTCGAGCACGATCTTGTTTTCGAAGTTCGCGTAGAGTTCGCGGGGCAGGCGCCGGCGGACGCGAATGCCCCGGAGCGATGATTCCGAGAGCACACCCGACAGCAGCAGGAACCCGAGCATCAGCGAGAGCACCAGATACATCAGATTGTTCCCGGTATTGAGCGCCGCAAAGCCCACCCCGAGCGTGATCGCGAAGAACAGCCAACCCGCTCGCGTGGGTCGCAGCGCGCGGGGTGGCCGAAGCCAGCGGGCGATCCGCTCCCTCAGAGGGGAATGGGCAGGGCTTCGAGAATTTCTCGGACGATCCACGCGGTTTCCTCGCCATCGCGGGAGTGGTGGGAGCGCGGGTCGACGGTGATGCGATGGGCGAACACGTCGACCGCAAGGTCTCGCACGTCTTCGGGAATGCAGAAGTCGCGGCCGTCCACGAGCGCACGCGCCTGTGCGGCGCGCCGCATGGCGACGGCACCGCGCGGCGAGACGCCGATTTCGAGTGCTTCGTGCTCGCGGGTTTCGGTGACGATGGCGAGCAGGTAGCCGACCAACGCCTCGTCGAACTTGATCGCCTCCGCGGCGCGCTGGAGTTCGCGCAGTTCGCCGATGGTCACCACGGGTTG
>JAFDAW010000067.1 GCA_019313605.1 Deltaproteobacteria bacterium | reverse complement strand
TGGCGAGGATCACTTCTTCTTCGCGTCGAAGCGTTCGCGTACCACCGATTTCCTGGAAGTAGGATTCGAGCGGGCGTCGCTCGCGGCCCGGATCGAGTTCGTCTGCCGAGACGGCTCGCGTCGCGCCACTCTTCTCTTCGGGCTTTTCAGTGGTCGCGGCAACCGCTGAAAAGCCCGTGGAGAAGAGCGGCGCGACGCGAGCTGTCTCGGCGGACGAGCTCGATCCGGGGCGCGAGCGGCGCCCGCTGGAATCGTACTTCCAGGAGATCGGCGGTACGCGGACGCTTCGACGCGAAGAAGAGGTGATCCTCGCCAAGGAGCTCGAGTCGGCCACCGCCGAGCTGCGCGAAGCCCTCTACGCCATTCCGTGCTCGGCGCGACACGTCGTCGCCCGCTGGGACGCGCTGCGCGCGCTCTCGCACACGGGCGCCAAGCTTTCCGAATCGGTCGGCGACGAAGAAACCGGTGAGATCGCTGCCCGGGTCGAGCGCGCCGTCAAGCGGCTTCGCACCCTGCTCGCCCAGCGCGAGGCACCGGCCGCAAAGCCCAAGGAAAACGAGAAAGATCTCGCGAAGATCGACGCCAAGATCGTCAAGGAACTCAAGGGGGCTCACCTCTCGCTGGTGCTGCTCGCAGAGCTGCGACAGAAGGTGATCAAGCTCCGCAAGGAGATGCGGGCGACGCGACGGGGCACCAAGAAGTACAAGGAGCTCGAGGCCGAGGCGGGGGTCAGCAAGGCCCGGCTCTTCGAACTCTCGGGCAAGGTCGAAGACGCCCAGGAGCGGATGACCGACGAAAAGAACCGCTTCATCGAGCACAACCTGAAGCTCGTCGTCGCGATCGCCAAGGACTACCGAAACCTCGGGCTCTCCTTCCCGGACTTGATCCAGGAGGGCAACCTCGGGCTGATTCGCGCCGTGGAGAAGTTCGACCACCGCCGCGGCTTCAAGTTCTCGACCTATGCGGTGTGGTGGATTCGACAGGCGTTGGTCCGCGCGATCCAGAACCACTCGCGCACGATCCGCCTGCCTTCGCACGTTCACGACCGGCTGCAGCGCAGCCAGCGCGTGCGCGCGGAACTGACCGGCAAACTCGGACGCGATCCGACAGCGGCGGAACTCGCGCCGGAGTTGGGCACGGACACGGGCGCGATCGAGGCACTGGACCTGCTGTCGCGCGAGGCGATCTCACTGGAATCGTCGGTCGCGGGCACCGAGAAGCGGCTCGAGGACTTCGTCGCAGATCCGTTCTCGCAGGCTCCGGATCACGGACTCGATGGCGAGCGGATGCGCTCGGGAGTTGGATTCCTGATCGGCGTGCTGACCGCGCGCGAGCAGCTGATTCTGCGCCTGCGCTACGGGCTCGGCCGAGAAGAGGAGCACACCCTGGAGCAGATCGGCCAGTCGCTCGGCCTGTCGCGCGAGCGGGTGCGCCAACTCGAAGCCCGCGCGCTCAAGAAGCTGCGCGAGACGATCCCCGCGCAAAGTCTGCATCCGATTCTCGAGCCCTAGGCGCGCGGCGGGGACGTTGGTGAATATTCACCCCCCGAAAGGATCCTTGATACTGAAAGTAGTGCTGGCGTGGGGGTGAATATTCACCAACGTCCCCGCTCCTCGCTCCCGACCTCAGCTCGCTTCACCGGGACCTCAGCATGCGCGCCCTCGTATTCGATTTCGATGGGTTGATCCTCGACACGGAAACCAGCGTCTACGAAGCCTGGCGGACCGTCTACGAGGAGCACGACCAGGTGCTTCCAAGGGATCGCTGGTTGAGTCGGATCGGCACCGACGGTTCCGCGTTCGATCCGCTGGTCGAGCTTTGCGCGCGGGTCGGTGAGACGCTGGACGCCGAGCGAATCCGACACAGACGCATGGCGTTTCACCGAGCCCACATCGAGGGACTCGACCAGATGCCCGGCGTGCGCACGTGCCTGGAGCACGCTCGAGCGAAATCGATCCGAACCGCGATCGCGTCGAGTTCACCCTTCAATTGGGTCAACGGCCATATCGAGCGGCTGGGGTTGACCCACTTCTTCGACCAGATCGTCACCGCCGAACACGTGGACGCCGCGAAACCGGCACCGGATCTCTACCTTCGTGCCACCGAGCTGCTCGGCGTGGATCCTGGCGACGCCATCGCGTTGGAAGATTCGCCCAATGGCGTCCAGTCCGCGAAGGCCGCTGGCCTCTACTGCATCGCAGTGCCCGGACCGATGACGCGCACGCTTTCATTCGAAGCCGCGGACACCGTTCTGGCGTCGCTGGACGCGCGCCCGGCGGGCGAGTGGATCGCGCAGGCGGCGGCGGCGCGCGACGCGCGCAACGCCAATCAGCAGATCATTTCTTCTCGTTAGCGAGCTCCGTGAGCTGCTCGGCGAAGACCGCTGGATCGGCGGTCGGAAATCCGCACACGTAGTTCTGGCACAGGTATACGGTCGTCTGGCCGTTGCGGGCGATCCGCGCCTCGAGCAGTGGATTGATCTCCGCGTGACTCTCGAGTTGCTCGTCCTCGGCTGCGGACACCAGCACGCGGTTGGGAAAAAACGTGGCGCGCACCGGCGCGAGCATCTCGTCGAGCCCCTTTCCATCGGGCGGCGCGATCAAGACGATCTCCACGCGTTTGCTCAAATAGAAATCGAGCGCCAGCAGCATCTCCGAGATCGCGGTCGGCTGGCTCTCCATCAGATCGCTGAAGGCCGAGAAGATCGGGATCACCGAGTCACTGTATTGATGGTCTCCCGTGAGTTCCCCGAGTCGCAGCAGGTTGAGCGCCGCAACCGAATTGCCGGACGGAATCGCACCATCTCGACTCGGCTTTTCGCGCGCCAGCAGGGCGTCGGCGTTGTCGGCGGTCTGGAAGTAGCCACCCCCCATCGCATCGACGTAGCGGGCGTCCAACGTCGATTGGAGGGCCATGGCTGCCCGCAGCCAGCGGGGTTGGGTATCCACCTCGTAGAGGTCGAGCAGGCCGGCGATCAGGAACGCGTAGTCCTCGAGAAATGCGGGGCCGTCGGCGCGCCCTCCCTGATAGACCCGTCGCAGCACGCCATCCTTCTGCATCTCGTCGAGGATGAAGGCCGCCGCACGTGCGGCCACCTTCACGTAGCGCTCCTCGTCGAACACCAAGGCGGCGCGCGCAAAGGCGCTGATCATCAGTCCATTCCACGAAACCAGTACCTTGGAATCACGCAGCGGCTGTGATCGACGGCTCCGCGCTTCGTACAGGCTGGCGCGCGCTCTCTCTAGCGCTGCGTCGAGAGCTGATTCTGACAACCCGAGCTCTGCGGCAACTTTTTCCCGGCTGCGCCAGGTGTGGAGGATGTTGCGCCCCTCGTAATCTCCGCGCGGCGTCACGCCGTAGTAGGCGGTTGCGATCTTCGCGAGATCCGCGCCCAGCACCGACTCGATTTCGGCCGGCGTCCAGGTAAAGAACCAGCCCTCTTCACTTTCACCGCTGTCGCTGAGACTGTCCGCATCCGTCGCCGAATAGAAGGCACCCTCGGGCGAGGTCATTTCCCGCGTCACGTAGTCGAGGATCGAGCGGCTGACGACGGCGAAATCTGCGCGCCCGGTCAACTGCGCGGCTTCGAGGTATACGACCGCCAGCAGCGCGTTGTCGTAGAGCATCTTTTCGAAGTGGGGGACGAGCCATCGGTTGTCCGTCGCGTAGCGGTGGAATCCCCCGCCGATGTGGTCGTAGATCCCCCCCGCTGCCATCTTCTCGAGCGTCAACGTCGCGAGCGTCAGCGCGTCCTTTTCACCGGTGAGCCGGTAGTGGCGCAACAGGAAGCGCAGCGGAACCGAAGACGGAAACTTCGGTTCTCCGCGGGTGCCGCCCCACTGGCGATCCGCCGCCCGCGCGGTCGTCGCCAACGCCAGGTCGAACACCGACCGATCCGGGACGCGTGATTGCTGCGCGGACTGGCCGGCGAGCTGCTGCTGAATCGATCCCGTGATCTGCTTCGAAAGCGCGGCAATCCGCTCGCGATCGTTGGTGTAGGCCTCGTTGATCTTGCGCAAAACGTCGAGGAAACTCGGGCGCTCACCGACCGCGCGCGGCGGGAAATAGGTTCCGCCGAAGAACGGCTCGCGATCGGGGGTCAGCCAGACGTTCAGCGGCCAGCCACCGTTCTTTCCCATCGCGTTCACCGCCGCCATGTAGACGGCGTCGATATCGGGACGAGCCTCGCGATCGACCTTGATCGAGATGAAGTGCTCGTTCAGATACGAGGCCGCGGCGACGGTGTCGAACGACTCCTCTTCCATCACGTGGCACCAGTGGCAAGTCGAGTACCCGATGCTGATCAACACGGGCCGGCCCAGGCGCTTGGCGTCCGCGAAGGCTTCGTCGCCCCAGGGATACCAGTTGACGGGATTGTGGGCGTGCTGCTGGAGATAGGGGCTCGTCTCGAGGAGCAGGCGATTCGAATACTCGGGCGAGCCATCAGGACGCAGATTCTTGGTGCGCGGCTCGTAGCCGGAGGGCCGGGATGCGAGCTCCAACGCGATCTGCTTGCGCATGGCGGCCGGTAGCGGCGGTGCGCTCGGGAGCACCTCGGGGACGAGCGCGAGCTGCGCCGCAGTGGGTTCCGCGGCCTGCGCAGAAGCCGCGGCGAGGCTCGCGAACACCAGCGCCACTGCGAGCGCGGCTGCCTGGACCAGGGCGCGCCCGCGCCTCACCGGTGCGGCATGTCGCTCTCGCAGCGAGCAAATCGAAGGCTCTGCGATTGAGTTGCAGATCAATGCGTTCTCCCGTCGCGCCCAGCTTCGTAGCGCCGTCATCCAGCCGCTAGCGGGCTGCGGTGATCGCGAGGCCCGCGAACACCGCGAAGCCAGCCGCCCAGGTGTAGTAGGCAAAGTAATGGAATCCGCGAGATTGCAGCAGCCGCACGAAGAGCCAGATCGCGGCGACGCCAAAGACCAGCGCGGTCACACCCGCGATCGCGAGCGGCGCGATCACGCCCGAGGGCGCTGCACCGAGTTCCGGCAGCGCGCGAACAGCCGCGCCAGAAATCGCGATCACGCTCATCAGAAAGGAAAATTCGGCGGCGGCGAGCGGCGCCACGCCGAGCGCGAGCGCGGCGGCCACCGTGGCACCGCTGCGCGAGATCCCCGGCATGATGGCGAGCGCCTGCGCACAGCCGATCAGCAGCGCGGCGCCCCAGCCGGGCCCGGAGAACTTCGCAGCGGGAGCGGTCTTGCGCGTGCTCCACAGGATGGCGCCCGTGATCAGGAAACCGACCCCCGCCACAGCCGGGGACTCGAACAGCCCGTCCAGGAAATCGCCCGCGACCAGGACGAGCAGTACGGCCGGCAGGGTCGCGACGACGAGCTTGAGGCCGTAGATCAGCGCGTCTGGGTCGCCGCGAAGTGCACCTGCGATCAGCACTCCGATGCGGCGTCGGTAGAAGATCAGCACCGAAACCAGCGTGGCGACGTGGACAACGATCTCGATGAGAATCCCCTGCTGTTCGGTTTCGAACAGCGCCTGTAACACCACGAGGTGTCCAGAACTCGAAACCGGCAGAAACTCCGTCAGCCCCTGGATCAAGCCCAGGAAGAACGCTTCCAGACCCGTCAAACCACCTCCTGGCTGGGGAAGTCTTCGACTTCCCTTTGCGGCGTTGCACGACCCCGTTCCGGCGTCGCGCTCCTGGCTGGGGAAGTCTTCGACTTCCCTTTGCGGCGTTGCACAGCTTGCGAGGGAGTATCGGCGGATCGCGCCCCCATCGCGATTGCCCGCGGCGATCCTATCGAATGCGCTCAGCTAGAGGTAGACACCGACAGAGGGGGCCAGGTTGACGCCTTCGGGAGGGTCTCCGCTATTGTGGTAGAAACACGCTCTCGCTGCCGCGCGCTCGCGCCCACCGGCCGCCATGATTGCCCGAGGAGATCCAATGATTGTTGCCTGTCTCGACCTGGAGGGGGTCCTGGTCCCCGAAATCTGGATCGACGTCGCCGAGCGGACCGGGATCGAAGCGCTGAAGCGCACCACCCGCGATGAACCGGATTACAACGTGCTGATGAAGCAGCGCATCGAAATCCTCTCGAAGCACGGGTTGGGCCTGGCCGCAATCCAGGATGTCATCAGCGGGATGAGTCCCCTTCCGGGCGCGGCGGAATTTCTCGACTGGGCGCGCGAGCGTTATCAGCCGATCATCCTGTCGGATACCTTCTATCAGTTCGCCGCGCCGCTGATGCGCCAGTTGGGCTACCCGACCCTGCTCTGCCACAACCTGGAAATCGACGACTCGGACATGATCGTCGATTTTCACCTGCGCCTGCCGGATCCAAAGCGGCGGGGTGTGCAGGCCTTCCAGAATCTCAATCTAAAGGTGATCGCGGCGGGCGATTCCTACAACGACACCAACATGCTGCTCGAAGCCGATGCGGGGATTCTTTTCTGCCCGCCCGAGAACGTGATCCGCGAATTTCCCCAGCTTCCGGTAGCACGAGATTACGACGAATTGCGCGAAGCCTTTCAAAGCGCAGAGGAGAACACCCGATGAGCGCCATCCTGCGATTCACACTTTCCACCGCAGTCGCCACCGCGCTGGCTCTGTTTGCATTTGGATGTGGTGAACAATCGGAGGCTCCGGCTCCGCCGAAACCAGCGAAGGAGGCGCCCGCGCAGCCGGCCGCCAAGGCTCCGGCTCCGGTCGAGAAGGCAGACACCGCACCCGCTGAAAGCGAGGCGGTCGAAGCGGACCCGGCGGCTGGAAAAGCCGACTACCAGATCTTCTGCGCATCGTGTCACGGCCCAACCGGCGATGGCGATGGACCCGTCGCACAGGCTCTGGATCCCAAACCCGCCCGACACAGCGACGGTAACTTCATGAACCCACTCGAGGATGACTATCTCTTCAAGGTGATCAAATTCGGTGGCGCGTCGGTGGGCAAATCTCCGATGATGGCACCGGTGGGCGGCTCGCTTTCGGATCAACAGATCCGCAACGTAATCGCATTCATCCGATCCCTGGCCAATCCACCCTATCAGCCGTGAAGGATCCCGAATCCGAACCGCGAATGAGAGCATTAACATCTGATGGGAGAGAAATCATGAGAACGCGAATCGCAGCCATCTCGATCATTGGCATCGCACTCTGTTTCGGGACAGGGTGCTTCTCCAAGAGCTCCACCACCCAGGCCAGCTTCGAAAGCTCGTCGAAATCGTCATCGAGCCCGTTCAAGTCGTCCTCGAAGAGTTCTAAGAGTTCGTCGGGGGATGACGAGAAAGACAAGAAAGAAGAAGGCGACGAGAAAGAAGAGGAAAAAGAGACTTCCTTCGAGCGCGACATCCGCAATTACACGATCGAATTCGCCGAGACCACAGACGAACCCAATATCGCATCCTTTCAACGCGGCCTCGGCAGCATCGCCGAAGACCATGGGATTACCGACTGGGAGCGAAACCGGGACGCCTTCATGGCCATCGGGCGCGGTATCGGCGAGTCGAACCTCACCGATACGAACGCCAAGCAACTCGCCGTGGCAGTGTCGAACGAAGACTACGACCACCTGATGCTCATCCGATCGGGCATGGAGAGTCGGCGCAGCCCGTGATCCGCTGGAGGCATCGGCTGCTCGCCCTGATCGCAGTGCTGGCCATTGCGCCAGAGGCTCCCGCGAGCGTCTTCGAATACCTCTACGTGGAAGCGAACGCGGGAAGTTCGGCGGGTGGTCACTTCGCGCTGCGGCTCGACGATTGGGTCTACGATTTCCAGAACGCCGAACTCAGCACACTGCGGTTGCGGCGCATCCGCTACGAGGTCTTCCGCTACCTCTACACCGTGTTCGAAAACCGCACGATGCACATCGCGCGGGTCGATCTTCCGCCTGAAACTCGCGAAGCGATCTTCGACCGTTTCAATCGCCGCTACCTGATCCAGAACAAACATTTTTCGGTGCTCGACTCGCTGCGCGGCGACCGCGAATTGATTCGACTCCTGCTCGCTCGGGGCGAGCGCGCAACACCCTCCGAGAGTGAGTGGAGCGGGATACCCATTCGTGGAGCGGGATTCTTCTACGACGGCCTTTCAGAAGATGTCGAGGTGGAATCCGAGTCGCTTCGCGCGCTCCGCGATCGACTCGCTGCGGATCACGGGTCCAACTACCTGACAAACCGAATCGCCGCATTCGAAAAAGCCGCGGAAAGTCTCTCACCGGAACTGGAAGCAGTCTCGGCGCCGGCGGCGGTGGATCGGGATGCGCGACCCGAATCCGGTTATCACTTCTCGGACCGCTACCGGGATCTCGGCGCGAAGATCCTCGCGCTCCGGGCGCTCGAAAACGCGACGCCCCTCCGGCCGAGCGCACGCCGCGCCTCGAGCGGTGACGAGTACGAACTCGATGCCGCAGAGGCTCGCCAGATCCGCGCCTACGCGGAACGACTGGAGATCCAGCTCACAAAACTCGTCAGCTCGCAGCGCCCGGACTGGGGGTACTCGCTACTGCTCGGGATGGCTCGGCTCGAAACGTTGCGCGAATCACTCGCACTCGGACGTTGGGTCGTGCTCGACTCCGTGCCCACCAACCCGGCTTTCCTCTCGCAACGCGCGGTGAAGCGGCGCGATCCGTTCGTCGTCGAATTGGGCGATCGGGCGCGCGTGGAGTTCTTCGAGGCGCGAACCCACTTCGCGACCACATCCGATCCCGAAGAGCCCGCCCTCGCCTGGCTCGAAGAGGCCGTCAATCGCCACGCAATCTTCCAACGCGGATTCGAGCAGAACGTTGCGATTCCGATTTACGAACTCGGATCGTTGCCAGATCGCGCAGCGACTGTTCGCGAACTCTCGCTACCCGATGTCGATCCGCAAACCCTTCGACCCGCCGCCGAGACCGCGAAGCTACGGGAGCGAGCCTATCTGGCCACCGTGAAACGCGACTTCGGCTATCAGCTCGTTTCCAACAACTGCGTCACGGAAATCTTCGCGACAGTCGGGCTAGAGTGGAATCCCGCGATCGCCGGCAATCACCCGGGCGATGTCAACGATCCAAACGGCCTGTTGGATTTCATCCCCGTCGTCGCCTATCAAAAGGTGCTCGCTACACACACCGACGCCGAGGCGAGCGAAATCCCCTCGTTTCGAAGATCCCAACTAGAGCAGATGTACGCCACCGAAAACGATCTCGGCGTCTACCTCCGAGAGTCCAACACCCTGACCTCGACCATCTACCGACGCAACGACACCGAGCCCTTCTTCCTCTTCTTCACCGAAGAAGCAGCCCCCCTCCGACCCGTCTACGGCGCCTTGAATTTCGCAGCCGGAATCGGCGAAATGGCACTCGGCATCTTCCGTGCCCCCTGGGACCGCGGAAAGATGTTCACCTCGGGCATCAAAGGCGCCGTCTTCAGCCTCCCCGAACTCGTCTTCGTCAACCTACGCAAAGGCATCCTCGAATACGCCCCGGGCGAAACACCGCGCACACAGAGACGCCCCGCACAACATCCAGCATTCGAATCCTGAGCCGGCTCCGATGCAAACTTCTCTGCAATCCTTGGATGCACGTGTGCGCTTGGGAAAAACAAGCCGCGTTTTGACAAGATCCGATAAAGAGGCATTCGGTTGAGTTGACTTGGAGGGTAGCTAGACTGCCCATGTCGGACTCGACGTGCAGCGCCCCCCGTAAAGGCAACCCCTTCAACGATCGGAGTTGACACTGGCCATCCCGAGTATTGATACTTTTCACGTTTCGCCATGCAGCTTCGGCATTCTCCTGTTCTTTGCTGGGGAACGCCGCGTGGCCAACAAAAGCGCTGGTGACGCTCCAGTTGGGGCGGTCATCGAGGGCTTCGAGAAGAGGTCGGGATGAAGTTCAACCGCCGCGAGGCGCTCAGGGCGGGGCTGCTCACCAGCTTGTCGATCGCGTCATCTGCTGTGCTCCCTTTTGCACCCGGATGCCGGAAGCGCGCATCTGGTGTAGAGAGACCCAACATCCTCTGGATCTCACTGGACACCACGCGCCGCGACCATCTGGGTTGTTACGGATATGAACTCCCCACAAGCCCAAACATCGACGCTTTGGCCGCAGAGTCGCGGGTCTACACACAAGCCATCTCTCCCTCGAGCTGGACCCTCCCAGCACACGCGTCCATGTTCACCGGCAAGTTCCTCGCGAGCCACGGCGCTCAGAAAGACCCCGAAGGCCCGCTCGTACTTACCAGTGTCATCAGCGGTCACAAAGAGTATGAGCGTTATCGTGCCAGAGGGATCTCATCGGAAGAGGTGACACTGGCCGATTTGCTCAAGCAGGCGGGCTACGACACGGCGGGAGTTGTGGCCGGCCCCTGGCTGAAAAAGGCGTTCGGGTTGGGGGCCGGGTTCGACTTCTATGACGACGCACGGATTGATTCGCTCGACGGCCGGCTCGCCCAATCTGTGACGACTAGCGCTCTCGCGTGGCTCCAGCAGCAGCAGCAATCCCAGAATCCGTTCTTTCTCTTCCTGAACTATTTCGATCCGCATACGCCCTGGACACCGGAACCGCTGTTTCTGCGACCGTTCACCACACCAGAGATCACTCAGGGGGACCCCTGGCTCCTCGAGATCGCCAAGTATGATGGCGAGATCCTGTATATGGATGTGAGCATCGGGATGCTGCTCAAGCAACTCAAGGCCAGTGGGCTGTACGACAACACCATGATCATCGTCACTGCTGATCATGGTGAGTTGCTGGGAGAGCACGGGTTGCACGGGCACGGCGCCTATCTGACTCAGGAGGAGATTCACATCCCGTTCATCGTCAAGGAGCCACGTGGCGAACGCGAGCCCGCCCGGCTATCGACGCGAGTTCAGCTCGTCGACATTCTCCCCACAATCTGCGAACGACTCAATCTATCGCTGCCACCCGGCGTACAAGGGACGAGCTTGGAGAACATGGCCCATCCCGTGATCGCTGAGGTCTACCCGTACGGATTCAATTCCGAGGACGGTGACTGGCAAGTCATCTACGACGGAGACCACAAGTTGGCGTGGAACAGCAAGGGTTCGCACAAGCTCTTCAACCTGCGCACCGACCCGGCAGAGAATTACAACATTTTGGAGCGCGAACCCGAGCTCGCGCAGTCGCTCATGAAGAAGCTAAAGGACTACCTGGGTTCACTGCCAAAGCCACCCGAGATCGACCAAGGCGATATACAGATCGACGAAGAGACACTTCGCACGTTGAAGAGCATGGGTTATGTGCAGTAAGAAGATCTCTTCGTAACAGCCCGCACCGCGACCTCGGGATGAGCAACCTGACGAAGCGGAATCGGTCAGCCGATAGGAAAACAAGATGCGTTTT
>JAFDAW010000066.1 GCA_019313605.1 Deltaproteobacteria bacterium | reverse complement strand
GCAATCGCACGGCCCCACCGACCTCCGCACTCGCGAACGCGCGCCGCACCGTCATCGATTGCATCGAATCGCTGAGAGAACGCTCAGAAGATGCACCCCGGGTTGAGGAACACGAGCGCACCGCCTTTTTCAAGCGGCTCGACACCCGCCGCCAGATCATCACGCGACAGCTCGCCGTTGAAGCCTGGCTCGGTGAATGGTCTGCAGCTCAGGCATAGGACGGATCGGCTTGCAGGTGCGTTGAGATCCGGACCCTAGGGCTTCGCCTGTACCTGGCGCTCGAGGCGGTCGATCAACTCCGTCATCTCGGATTCGGATTCGAGGAAGGGATAGAGCGCCATCTGCTTCTCCGCATCGATCACGGCCTCGAGAAAACCGTAGATCGAATTCGTGACCGCCAGATTCGCGCTCAGCAGCTGGGCCTGAGCGTCGAGCAGCGACAGGATCGACGCCACGCCGAGCACGTAGGCTTCGTCCACCAGCTCGAAGTTGCGTTGGGCGGCGGCCTCCTGGCGTCGCGCAGAGGCGACATTGTGGTACGCGCCACTCGCAGCTGCGAATGCCGCGCGGATACTTTGGTCCACGCTCTGGCCCGCAGCGCGACGCTGAACGCGCAATCCCGTCAGCACTTCTCCGGTCTGGCGATACCTCGCGAATTTCGCGCCCCCCTCGAGCAGCGGGAACGTGAGCGTGGCCGCCGCTCCCCACTCGGTCTCGTTGAAGTTGGAATTGGAGCTAGTCGAGCTCGATGCCGCGAGATAATCGATTGCCGCTGAGGCACTCACCGAGGGGACCCAGAACGCGCGCTTGTTCGCTGCGAGCAATCGCTCGGATGCGGCAATCGCCGCGTCGATCTGTGCGAGCTCGGGCGAACGCATGAGGCCGATCGCGGCGAGCAGATCCCGGAGCCTACGGTCACTCTCGGGCGTGGCAATCGCTTGTGCGATGCCTTCACGCGCGTAGACAAAGCCGTACTCTTCGATGCCAGCCGGGAGCTGTGCGATCGCCGTCTCAGCGGACAGGTTGCGCACGCGGTTCAGTTCGAAGCGACCCACGAGTACCTGCGTGCGGGCATCGATCACATCGGTATCGTTCGTCGCGAGTTGGCTCTCCCAGCGGAGTACTTCGCGTTCGCTCGACCAGCCCGCCGCAATTCGCGTCCTCGAGGTTTCGAGATTGCGAGCCGTGAGTTCGCGGTTGCGCTGCTGGATGTCGAGTTGGGCCCGCGCACGGTCCAGCTCGAGAAACGCGTTCGCCGCATCCTGGACCACACCTTGCTCGAATGCATCGAACTGCGCCCGCTGCCCGTCGTAGACGTGCTTCTGGATCGTGTAGTTGGCCCAATCCATCTCGTCGTAGAGCACCTGGGTGAATTCGGCGCCGATGGTGGCCGACTCCTGAGTGGTGAATCCGCGACCGTCGTCACTGCGGTCGTTTTCGATCACCTGGGCGCGGGCGCCGAGGTCGATCTGCGGCAGCAGATTGGAGCGAACCACGCTGATTTCCTCTTCCTGCGCCGCCAGCCGGCTGCGCTGGGCGGCGAGGTCGAGGTTTGCGCCGAGGGTCTGGCGTACGGCGTCGGTAAGACCCAGTCTCGCTTCGCCGAGACCCGGCTTCACATCTGGGAGGCCCGGTGCCGCGTCGGCGGGGCCCGGCTCCGTGTCATCGCCACTCGCAGCGGCCGGGATCAAGACAGCGGCAAACCAGAGGACCGCGCAAAATCGGCGGGTGAGCGAGATGCGCATATCACCTCTCAGCGGGCGGCACCGGATCCGCTTAATGCGCCATGGGGGCGCGATCCAGCGGGTATCATTGGGAGGTTTAGCAGCCACAGATTGGTATGTTAAGCAGTCACAGATAGGGAACTGCCTCTCATCCGAGCGGAGAACGCCATTTTGTCGGCGGGATCGAAACAGCCAGATCCTGGAGCTACGCGGCACGCGGGGGGCGGTGCACTTTGTGTGGTCGCCGCAGCGGCTACGGGCTGCACGCCCAATCTGAACATTTTAGGCGTCTACTTCCCCGGCTGGCTCGTCTCAGCGGTCGTGGGCCTCGCAGTCGCCTACGCTCTGGTCTGGTGGTTGGGCCGCCGACCCAGCTCACGCCCGCTTGCCCAGTCGGGCCTGTTCTTCTGTGGCCTCACGGTGATGCTGGCGCTGTTGAACTGGTGGATTTTCTTCAGCGGCTTCTAGGAGGTTTCGTGAAGAGCATTTCGCGCATCGGCATCATCGCTCTCACGGTCGCCGTGGCGGGATTCCTTTCCCTGCTCTACTACCGCCACGCCGAGCGCTACCCGAGCACCGACGACGCCTACGTGGACGCCGACGTCGTGGGAATCGTCGCCCAGGTGGCGGGGCCGATCGTGAGCCTTCCGATCGCGGACAATCAGATCGTTCGCGCGGGCGATCTCCTCTTCGAGATTGATCCGCGCCCGTTTCAGATCGCAGTCGACAAGGCCCACGCGGATCTCGAGAAGACCGGCCAGAACGTGAGCGCACTCGCCGACGAGGTGGTCAGCGCAGAAGCTCAAGTGCAAGAAGCCAAGGCGAGCCTGCGCCTCGCACAGACCCAGTGGAAACGCATCGAGCCGCTCGCAAAAATCGGCGCGCTCCCGTTCCAGGATCGCGACAAAGCGCAAGCTCAATTGGACGACGCGCGCGCGGGCCTCGCAGATGCCCAAGCCCGGCTCACCAAAGCCCAACATCAGCTCGGTGCCTCGGGTGAAGACAATGCCGACGTGCGAGCCACACTCGCGCAGCTCGAATACGCCGAGCTGCAGCTCAGCTACACGCGCGTGGTCGCCCCGGTGAACGGCTACGTGACCGACCTCACCCTGAGCCCCGGCAGCTACGCGACCATCGGCAGCCCAATGCTCTCCATCGTCAACACGGATTCGTGGCGCGTGGTCGGCTACATGAAGGAAACGCAGCTGCGAAACATTCGAACCGCACAGCCGGTGCGCGTCTTTCTCCCCGCATACCCGAACATCCGCTTCGAAGGCTTGGTGCAGGGCATCGGTTGGGGGATTGAACAACAGGACAACGAAGGAGAACGAGGCCCAGACGGAGTCCCGACCGTGAACCCGACGGTGGACTGGGTGCGGATGGCGCAACGCTTCCCAGTGCGCATCACCCTCGTCGAGCCGGATCCGGCCCATCCACTGCGCAAAGGCATGCGAGCCACGGTACGCATCGATGCAAGCGAAGACACCGCGACGGGTGCCACCATCGCCAGCGGTGAGAACTAGGTCGATCCGGGAACCATTTGACCGGGCGTGGGGGGTTCCGTGTTACTGCAGATCGCGATCGGCTCCGCCCTGTTGATGTTTACAGTGATCATCCACTCCGTGTTCACGCTGATTGCGGTATCGGCGTTTGGAGACGGCCGACTCGAGCGCATGAATCGTCGCTGGATGCGGACAACCGCGGTCGCGGCGCTGGTACTGATGATGTTCTTCGCCACTCTCCTCCACGCATCGGCCTGGGCGGCCACCTACGTGGTGGTAGATGCGATTCAAGGCTTCGAGGAGGCGCTCTACTTCTCGATGGTCACCTTCACGACACTCGGTTACGGCGATATCACGCTGGCGGAGAGCTGGCGACTACTGGCTGCCTTCGAGGCCGCAAACGGATGCATCATGTTCGGCTGGACGACCGCGATCGTCGTAGCCGTCATACATTCTTTCTTCAACCAGAGGTAGCTACAGATCCGTCGCGCGAGCGGGCCGACTTCGCCGGCGATCATCCGGTAAACGAACTTCGGGAGTAGCCATCATGTATGGAACCTTGGCCATTCTGGCCGGATTCGTTTTTCTCTACAGCCTTTCGAGCCGCGGCCTCGAGCGGACCCCGGTCAACGGGGCCATCGTGTTTTGTGCCTTTGGGCTCATCTTCGGACCCCTCGGCTTCGGCTATTTGACGCTCGACCCGAGCGCCGAAACTCTGAGGACGCTCGCGGAATTGACCCTGGCAGTTCTGCTGTTCGCGGATGCCGCCAATGCCAACCTCGGTGTGCTCAAAGGCAGCGTCGGAATCCCCAGGCGACTGTTAGTCGTGGGACTGCCGCTGACCATCGCGCTCGGCTTTGGCGCCGGAATCGTTCTGTTCGACGGGCTCACGCTGTTCGAGATCGCGATCATCGCAACGATGTTGGCGCCGACGGACGCCGCCCTGGGCAAGGCCGTCGTGACGAACCCCTCCGTGCCAGAACCTATTCGCGAGGGCTTGAATGTCGAAAGTGGTCTGAACGACGGTATTTGCGTGCCGATCCTGTTCTTGTTTCTTGCCCTCGCAACGAAATCCGGTGGCGACCACAGCGCCGCGCACCTGGCCGTCGCCTTGCTGGCCGAGGAGATCGGAATCGGCCTCGGGGTGGGCATCGTGCTGACAGCCGTCGCCACGTGGCTGCTCAAGCGGTGCTCGGGACGCGGCTGGCTGACGGAATCGTGGCGGCAGCTCCCGGTCGTCACACTCGCGGTGGCTTGTTTTGCGGGTGCGCAGAGCCTCGGCGGCAGCGGGTTCATTGCGGCATTCGCTGGCGGCCTGCTCTTCGGTCGGCTCGCGGGAGAAAAAAAAGAGGGTCTGCTCCTCTCGGCGGAGGGCACAGGCGACACCTTGGCGTTGATCACATGGGTCGTGTTCGGGTCTTCGGTGATCGGTCATTCCATCGAAAGCCTGACATGGGAAGCCCTGCTCTACGCCGTGCTCAGTCTGACCGCAATCCGGATGTTGCCGGTATTTCTGGTGCTCAGCGGTCTCGGTCTGCGAACGAAGGAGAAACTGTTCATAGGCTGGTTCGGACCACGCGGCTTGGCGAGCATCGTATTCGCGGTGATCGTGCTGAACGAGCAGCTGCCGGGCAACAGCACCATCATGGTCACCGCCGTCTGCACCATCGTGCTGAGCGTCGTCGGCCATGGTTTGAGCGCCAACCCGCTCGTGTCGAGACTCTTCGCAAAAGCGAGCCAAGCCCGTCAGTGACCGGAGCCTAATTAAGACGGCCGGGGACGTAAGACGGCCGGGGACGTTGTTGAATAGTTGAATTGTCTTCCGAAAGGCTTGGTTTGCAACTTCACGGCCTACGACAATTCAACTATTCAACAACGTCCCCGCGCTCAGAGCTGGGCATCGTCGGGTACGATTGCCAGTGCCTCCGCTTCGGTCCGCCGTGCAGCCGAGGTCATGGGTTCTTCGTCCGTTTCGGTGCTGATGACACCGCTTTCAACTGCAATCCACGCCAGTTTGTCATCATCTTTCAAGATGACCTGCCAGCTGTTGCCTGCGGCGATGTCGTTTTCGATGCTGGCGGCAACCGCGTTGGCCAGGGCTTCGCTCTCGACCAACAGTCCCATCTCGGTGTTCAGATTCACTGATCGCGGATCGACGTTGAAGGATCCGACGAAGGTGATCTTGCGGTCGAAGACCGAGGTCTTGGCGTGCAATCCGAAGAGTGTCTCGTGCGCTTCCAGTTGCGCAGCGGTAAAGAGCGCTCGCTCTGACTTGGCGTCGGGCCGCATCTCGTAGAGTTCGGCACCTGTCTCGAGCAACCGATGGCGTTGTTTCGCATAGCCCACGAACGCCGTCAGGTGATTGTTCGAGGCCATTGAATTGGTCGCCAGCTTGACCGTCACACCTCTGTTCGTCATCGCACTGAATGCTTCGAATCCACCGTCGAGCAGGACCAGATAGGCACTCTGGATCAGGATCTCGTCGCTGGATTTCTTTGCGATGTGGGCGAGCGTGAAGCCCGTCTTGTCGAGTTCCGCACGCGTCTGCGCCTTGCCGCCTTTCTCTGGCACAGCGTCGACCAGCAACCGAGCGGCGCCCCAGAGAAGCGCCTCGCCGAGCTTTCTCATCTCGGAATCGATCTCCTCGGGATTGTCATAGAAACCCGGTGGATAGTGGGAGGTATCGGCGGCGAACACATCGAGGTGCTCTTGCTGCTGCTTCGCCTCTGCAGGTGTCGGTACCGGCGTGACGACATCCTCGATGGGCACCGTCCAGTCGCTGTTCCAGTAGCGATCGAAGGCTTCGCTGGCGGGTTCCACCACGGGCCCCAACGCCAGCAGGTCCCGGCTGCGATTTACGAATGGACCCGAGTATTCGAAATACTCGTTGCCGATGTTGCGCCCGCCGATGATCGCGACACTGTCATCGACCACGAACAACTTGTTGTGCATGCGCCGGTTCAGCACGCGCAAGTCGGCGACGTAGTCGATCCAGCGCATCACCAGAGACTTGTGCTTGGGTCCGAAGGGTTTGTAAAGGCGCAACTCGACTTTGGGATGGGCGCCGAAGAGCGCCAGATACTGGGGATCCGATTCGGTCATCGAATCGTCGATCAGAACCCGCACGCGCACACCCCGATCGGCCGCGGCGAGCAACCGCTGCATCATGACCTTGCCCGCGGCGTCGTCCTTCCATAGAAAGTATTGGGCGTCGATGCTCTGCTCGGCCGCGTCGGCGAGGATCGTCCGCCAGGCCAGCGCGTCCCGCCCGCGATCCATCAACAGGAAGCCCGATTCTCCGCCGTGGCCTGCCGAGAGCGATTCGGCAGCCTTCCCGAGGTAGGTGGTTTCGGGCTGGTCGAAGGCTCGGGATTCCACTTTGTCGGTCGTGCTCGATTCCACTTCGTCGCGCGTGCAGCTGGCCGCAGCGGCGAACAGAGCGCAAAATGCGAACCCGCTCAATAGCCATTTTTGGTTGATTCTCACGCGTTCACCCTCTTGCACGAAGCAAATTTGCACAACCGTCCGCTGCGAACGTCGAAGCAAGATACCGCGGCGAGCTTCGATCGACGAAGGCGCTGAGCTCCTCACGAGGCTCTACGCAAAATTTGCATGAAGAACGATCGAGAAAACGAACAGTAGCGTTTTCATAGATGGCGTGAGTCGAAAGCGTTTTCGTCGTGGGTGAGCAGATCGAGGAGCTTCGAGTGAACGAAGAGTTTCTCGCGGCCAAATGCTTGCTCGCGCAACACACCGATCGAGACGAGCGCCTTCAAGTATCGCGAAGCGGCCTGGCGCCCCGCAATCCCAGCCTCGACAACATTTGAAATTCGGCAGTAGGGTTGTTCGAACACGACGTCTACCAACTCGCGGCTGTAAATCTTTGGAAGCGTGTCGCGCACGAGTTCGGCGGTCTCCTTCGCGAGCATGCGGATGGCAGCGATTTTGGCCGTCGTCCAGGTCGCAGTTTCTTCGACACCGCGCAACATGAAGAGGAGCCAGGGCTCCCATCCACTCTGATCGTTGCTGCGCGTGACGCCCAGGATCAGGCGGTAGTAGTCCGACTTGTGGGCGATGATGTAGCGGCTCAGGTAGAGGATCGGCATGGGAAGCAGCTCTTGCTCGACCAGAAAGAGGCTGTTGAGTACGCGCCCCGTGCGGCCGTTGCCATCGGTGAAAGGATGGATGGCTTCGAATTGATAATGAGCGACTGCCATCCGAATGAGCGGGTCGAGGGGGTCAGCGGGAAGCCGATCGGCTCCGTGAAGGAAACGCTCCCAGTTAGCGAGCAATTCTCGCAGGCGCGATTCGGTCTCGGGCGGCGTATAGATGACCTCGCTCGTAACCTGATTCACGAGTGCCGTGCCTGGTACGCGACGCACGTTCATGTCAATCCCCTTGATCTTGGTACACACCGTCTCCGCCGTACGCGTGCCAAGGGGGCGGCTCTCCAGAGCCGCAAAGCCTTCGAGCAAGGCGTGCCTATATCGCAGTGCCTCCCGGGTCGCTGGGTCCGCCGTATCTTCGGCCCGCAGGTGCCGGAAGAGCTTGTCTGCGCTGGTGACGATGTTCTCGATTTCCGAGCTGGCCCGCGCTTCGAGCAGCGGCAATGTGTTGATGAGAATTCCGGTGTTGGGAATCAACTCGGCTGCCTGGTTCAGCTGAGCCAGTGCAGCTCTCGCTGTAATACATTGCTTTAGAATGGCTTTTGTCTCTATGTCGGCCTGGGGAGGGAGGCGCGGCAGATCGTTATAGGCTTGATCCGGACGCCATCGCGAAGGCATGACATGTCTCCAAAATGCTATTATCGCAACACGTTATGAGGATATGTCGCTGGCGGCGACAGGTCAACAGAACATGTTGTAATTATTCATTTTTGGCGACAAGTGGAGAGAGAGTGAAGCGCGAGATTCAAGACGACGCTGCCTGAACCGACCGACCAACACGGTCGCGGCGAACCTCTTCGACTAGACCAGGTCCACATGCCCATCCGAATGGCAGATCGTCGTACCATTTGGATGGGCATGTGGACCCTCGGGTGATCGAAGCTGAATTCTATGCTGCTCGGGCTGCGGAAGCTGCCGACCGAACTTCCCAACTCAGGGGAAGATCGGCTCGACCCCGATGATCGCCGTCTGTGCGGTTGCGTACCCCTGTCTTCATGCCGGTTTGCCGTCGCTATCTGGTGAGTCCGGTGGGCCGCACGTCGTCACCAGCTCTCGTATCTGTTCCAGCAGTTTTTCGCGGTCGTAGGCTCCTTTCTGCACGACCTTCTCGACCTTGCGGGTCAATCTCCGTCGATCTTCGCTCGACAGATCCTTGGCCGTGACGACGACGACCGGGATTCGCTGCCAGTCGGCCACCTTGCGCAATTCGAGCAGGAAATCGAAGCCATCCATCACGGGCATCATCAAGTCGAGGATGATCAACTCCGG
The DNA here is from genome assembly GCA_019313605.1 of Deltaproteobacteria bacterium. GTDB lineage: Bacteria > Myxococcota_A > UBA9160 > UBA9160 > SMWR01 > JACZVU01. The sequence goes on along the minus strand of JAFDAW010000066.1, from coordinate 2,696 downwards.
AACGCGTTGGCGCATGCGGTCGAGCGCGTCGCGGCCGTTTTCCGCTTCGGCGACTTGCCAGCCCTGCTTTTCGAGGGCTCGCCGGAACATCTCGCGCACATCCTCATTGTCGTCGACGACGAGTACAGGGCATGGCGGATTCGCGCAGCGGTAGCGGCCCAGCACCTGTGACAGGCGAGCGCGGTCGACCGGTTTGGTCAGGTATTCCGTCGCTCCCAGCGCGTAACCCATGCTGGCGTCATCGATCATGGAGATCATCACCACGGGTATATTACACACATTGGGGTCGACCTGCAGTTCGCGAAGCACCTCCCATCCGTCCATGCTAGGCATCATTACATCCAGCGTAATGGCGGACGGCTGCAACTCCCGGGCCAGTTCCAGGCCTCGCTCGCCACTATCGGCGGCGATCACATTGAACCCATCCTTGATCAACATTCGCTCGATCAGTTCACGCGACTGGGATTCGTCGTCGATGACGAGAATCGTTCTACGACCCGGTGACGCCGGGAGATCTTCGGTGGTGGTCGCGGGCTGGTTCGCCGATGCGACCGGAACCGGCTCGGGTTGCACGTCACGCGGAAGGCGGATGGTGAAGGTGGTTCCTTCCCCCAGCACGCTCTCGACGGTGATGTCTCCGCCCATCATCTGGCAGAATTTTCGCGAAATCGACAGGCCCAACCCAGTGCCGCCATATTCTTTCGTCGTGGACGAGTCGGCCTGGGTGAACTCCATGAATACTTTGTCGAGTTTGTCCGCGGCGACACCGATGCCGGTGTCGGCCACCTTGAACACCACGAAGTCTCCCCCCGCCGCCTGCTCTCGCTCGGTAGACAATGTGACGGTGCCATTGTGCGTGAACTTCGCCGCGTTGCTGAGCAGGTTGAAGAGCAACTGCCGAACCTTGGTCAGGTCGGCGCACATCGATCCAATGTCGTCACTGCATGCGATTTGCAGCGCGTTGTCGTTCTTGCGCAGGAGTGGGTCCACCGTCGCGGACACGTCCTGGATCATCGGAGCGATATCAAATGTCTCGAGAAACAGTTCCATCTTACCGGCCTCGATCTTGGACAGATCGAGGATGTCATTGATCAGCGCCAACAGGTGCCTGCCGGCGGAATTGATCTTCTTGAGGTCGGGCGTGAATTCATCCTGTTCGAGTTCCTCGGCCTCCTCCATCAGCATTTCGCTGTAGCCGATGATGGCGTTCATCGGCGTGCGCAGTTCGTGGCTCATGCTGGCCAGAAAATCGCTCTTGGCCTGATTGGCAACATCGGCAGCTTCCTTGGCTTGGCGCAGCTCCTCAGCCACCCGACGGCGCTCGGTGATGTCTTCCTTTACAGCAACAAAATGTGTGATCTCGCCTTCTGGGTTTCGCACCGGAGAGATCGAGGCGGCTTCCCAGTACAACTCTCCGTTCTTCTTGCGGTTGCAAAACGCCCCGCTCCACTCACTCCCCGCCGTGATCGTGTCCCAAAGATTCTTGTAGAACTTCGGCGGCTGTTCACCAGATTTCAAGATGCGCGGGTTTTTGCCGATCGCCTCCTCTCGCGTATAACCCGTAACCTGCGCGAATTTCGAATTGACGTACTCGATGCGTCCTTCCATGTCGGTGATGACCACTGAGCTGGGGCTCTGCTCCACGGCACGAGACAGCTTCTGCAGCCCTTGCCGGCTCTCCATCAAAGCGGCCCGCATGATGTTGAATGACGTGGTCAGCTGACCAATCTCGTCATCGGTGCTGACCGGAATGTCCTGCGTCAAGCGACCTTCAGCCAGCTTCCGGGTCGCGACCGACAACGCGGCGATGGGCAGGGCGATTCGTTCGGCAGCGCGCTTGGATACGAACCACGCGGCGACCACCATGACCCCAATCAACGCGATCAACAGCCCGAGCGCGGCGTTGGCGACGGTGCTGGCACGCTGTGCATCCGTCTGCATTCGCCGCGTCTGCTCCGCGGAAAATGAGCGAAGCAATTCACTGACCTGCCGGGCCAGTGGCACCGCCGCGGTGGCCATCAGGTGGTGGGCGACATTTGACTTCTTCGATTCTCGGATCGCGATGACTTCGCTAGCCAACAGCTCGTAAACGGCGATCTCGGCCTGGATCGAATCGAAGAGCTCGCGCTGCTCTGGGCTCAGAGCTGCCGCACGAGTCTGGAGTGAGCTGACGCGTTGCGTGGCAACGCCCAGATCAGAGCGAAAAACGTTCTCCAGCACTTCGTCCGGCGCGTGCACGAACGCGCTCAAGGCGGTATCGGCCCGGGTAAAGAACCCGCGAAAATCCGCCAGCAGCCCGAGTACATTGTCTTGTTGTCTCGAGGGTGAAGCTTTTTCAAGTTCGATCATGCTCGTAACGGCGCCGAAGATGACGCCGGCGATGGGCTGGATGTCCTCCACGAGCATGCGACGCGCCGGCTGGTTTCCCGGCATCTGCGCCACGTCCTCGATCCACCACTGTTCCTCGCGCAGGTCCTCGAGAAGTCGCCTCAACTGATCCAGGCGGGCCATGTCATCGGAGCCTTCCCCTTCCGACTGGGAACCGATCTTCTCGAGCTCATCGATCGCAGGTCCGATCTCATCCGTCCATGCCCTGGCGCGGTCCTGAGCGAACGCGGGATCGCCCAAGGCCATCCAGCCACGCAACCCGGCCAGAGAGCGTTCGACCCCGGCCAGGGCCAATGTGGAGGCGCGCA
>JAFDAW010000065.1 GCA_019313605.1 Deltaproteobacteria bacterium | reverse complement strand
CAACCGGATGGAAGAGTTGATCCAGCAGTTCAAGTCGGTTACCGAGGGTCCGCTGGTGCCGGAAGGCGAGGGCTACTTCGCGGACGAATCCGCGAACGGCGAACTCGGCTTCTACGTCGTTTCCGACGGTTCGGCGGTGCCGCTCAAGATGCGCTGTCGGCCGCCGAGCTTCATCAACCTCGCGCCGATGGACATCATGCTCAAGGGTGGGATGCTCGCCGATCTGGTCCCGACCTTCGACCTCATGAACATGATCGGCGGCGAGTGCGACCGATGAGCCTCGACCGCGGCCAGGTCTGGAAGCAACTCGGCGCGCCCACCGATCAAGAGGGCAGCGTCAACGACCCCCGCACCCAGGAAGAATTCGGCGTGACGTGGAACGAAAAGTGGATCTACCTCGGCGAGGACGGCCAGTCGGTCGAGCGCGTTGTGCTCTGGAACCGCTACGACCTCGTCGGTGTCTTCCGCCTGAATCCCGACGGATCCGCCGAGCCCGAGTCCCTCCCCGAGAACTGAGTTGGCGCGCGGCGCGCAGGGCCCGCCTCTGCTGCGCGCGTTCGGCCTCATCCTGCATCACGACGGCTCCTGGACCCACGAAGGCCAACCCATCGCGAACCGCCGCCTGCGCGAGGCCTTCGACCGCGGCGTCCGTTTTCTACCGGGTGAGGGAGGGGATGGCGAGGACGTCTTCGTCGTGACCCTGGCCCACTTCCGCGGCCAGATCGAAGTCGAAGAAGCCGCGTTCTTCGTGCGCAGCTTCGAGCCCGAAACCGGTGCGATTGCGCTCTCCGACGGCTCGACCGAGCCGCTCGATGTCGCATCCCTGCGATCGTCGCCCCGCGACGCCGCCCTGCTGTGCCGCGTGAAGCGCGACCTCGACCCGGCGGGCCTACTCGCGCGATTCAGCCTCGCCGCCCAGGCCGAACTCCTCCACGCCGTGGAGGACGCAGGCGAAGGGCCCGTGCTGCTGATCGCCGGAGTCCCGCAGCGCCTGCCAGAACTCTAGTCGCGGCGCCGGTTTGACGCGGGCCAGCGGACGCGTTACCCAAATGCATCCAACGGCGCCGATCCCGGCGCCCCGCCCAGTTCCCGGCGGCGTGGCCAAGTGGTAAGGCAGGGGCCTGCAAAGCCCTGATCCCCGGTTCGAATCCGGGCGCCGCCTCCAATTTCTTCTGTATTTCAAATACTCACGCAGGACATTTTTCGAGCGGGCGATTCGCGTAGCGCAATCGGCTCTCTTCAGCGTTGGACTCGGTTACTTCGAGTCCTTCAAGATCTCCCGGGCCGCGTTATGGCCGGGGATACCGGTCACTCCTCCGCCGGGGTGGGCGCCCGCGCCGCAGATGTACATGCCGGCGATCGGGGTGCGATAGCGCGCGCAGCTCGGGATCGGGCGCATGTGGAAGAACTGCTCGAGGGTCATCTCGCCGTGATTGGGATTGCCCTCCGGCAATCCGTAGAGGCTCTCCAGATCGGGGGGCGTGAGAACGTGCCGATCTGTGATGACGTCCCGGATGTTAGGTGCGTACTCGGCCAGCGTATCGATGACGACGTCCGCGAAAGACTGCTTGTGCGCACTCCAATCGCCCGCATCCAGTTCGTACGGCGCGTACTTGGCCGTGATCGAGAGGATGTGCTGCCCCGCCGGCGCGAGGCTCGGATCGCTTAGCGTGGGGATGAGTAGGTCCAGATAGGGGTATCGCGAGTACTCCCCGTACTTCGTGCAATCGAAGGCCTTCTGGACGTAGTCGAGCGACGGCGCGATCTGAATCGGCCCGCTCAGCTGAGCGGTCGCGTCGCCCCCGGCCAGGGCCGTGAACTCGGGCAGTGCGCTCAGCGCCAGATGAATGCGCGCCGCCGAGCCGCGATACTTGATGTTCTCGACCTGGCGCACGAACAGCGTGTCGAAATAATGCGGTTCCAGCAGCTCGTAGAAGGTGGTGCGCGGGTCTGCGTTCGATACCACCGCAGCCGCTGTGTGTTCCTCTCCACTGGATAGCCGCACCCCCGTGGCGCGCTCGTCCGCGACGATCACCTCGGAGACAGACGCACCGGTGCGGATCTCCGCCCCGAAACCGCGTGCGGCGTCGGCGAGTGCTCCGGTCAGCGCGCCCATGCCACCTTTTACGACACCCGCCGAGCGAAACAGGCCCGTGCCACTCTGGGCCCAACTACTTAGAAGCGTGTAGGCGGTTCCGTTCTCCTGCGGCCCCCAGGTGATGTTCAGCACGCTGCTCGCGCCGATCGCCCCGCGGACCGCGTCCGCCTCGAAGAACTCGTTGAGCAGATCGGCCGAGGGCATCGGCAGGATGCGCAGCAGATCCGGAATCCGCTTTCGGCCCAGTCTTCGCACGGGGCCCAGCAGCGCGGCCCCATTGAGCAGATCGCGCAGCGAGATCTCGGGCAGATCGGGTGGTGTCATCTCCATCAAGCCGCCCACGACGTCGGCGATCCGGCTCATCAGCTCGACGAACTTGGGGTACTCCTCGGCGTCGGCCTTCGAGAAGCGCGCGATCTCCTCGGCAGTGCGCTGGGTATCGCGCCAGATGGTGAGCTGGGTTCCGTCGGGCTGAGGACAGAACGCGACGACATCGGACGGCACCGTTTCCACGCGCGCATCTAGTTTGAGTTCGCGACGGACCTTGGCCGATAGGTAGCCGCAGCCATCGGCGACAGATGAGATCTTGAAGCCCGGAAAGATCTCCTCGCTAACCGCGGCTCCACCGACGGTGTCGCGCTTCTCGAGTACGAGTACGCGGCGACCGGCCTGTGCGAGGTAGGCGGCCGTGACCAGGCCGTTGTGGCCGGCTCCAATGATGATGACGTCGTATTGCGCCAAGGGGTTCGCGCCTCCCTCTTAGAGTTTCAGAGTTTCCCGCCGAGAATTTCCCGCGCGGCCAGCCGCCCCGGCCCGGCGGTGATACCACCCCCGGGATGGGTGCCCGAGCCACACTGCCAGTAGCCGCGAATCGGCGTGCGATAGTCGGCCCAACCGGCAGCCGGACGCAGGAAGAAGAGCTGATCCAGGGTGAGCTCACCCTGAAAGATATTTCCCTCGGTGAGGCCGATTTGCTGTTCCAGATCCCAGGGTGTCAGCACCTGCTTGTGCAGGATGAGATCCTTGATGTTGGGCGCGAACTCCGACAAGGTGTCGATCACCGCGTTGCCGAACGCCTCGCGCTGCTGATCCCGATTGCCGTACTCCGACATGTCGTACGCGGCGTACTGCACGAAGATCGACATCATGTGCTTGCCTTGTGGCGCCATCGTCGGGTCCACGACGCTGGGGATCACGACTTCCATGGCCGGCCGCTTCGAGAAGCCACCGTACTTGGCGTCATCGTAGGCCTTCTCGATGTACCTCACGCTCGGGCAGATATCGATGGCGCCCTTGAGCACAGAGGGATCCTTCAGCGACGGGAAGTGGGGCAGGCCGTCGAGGGCTAGATTGACCTTGCCCGACGAACCCCGGTACTTGAACTTGTCGATGCTGCGGACCAGATCTGCGGGCAGATCCTTCTCTTCGACGAGCTTGCGGAAGGTTACCTTGGGGTCGCAGCCCGAGACGATGGTATCCGCGTAGAACTCGTCTCCGTTCTCCAGCGCCACGCCGACCGCACTGCCGTTCTTCACGATGACCTGTGCCACGGGTGCGCTGACGCGGATCTCGGCCCCGTGGTTGCGGGCCGAGCCGGCGATCGCTTCGCTGACCCCACCCGTGCCACCTTGCTGGGCGCCCCAGGCCGTGAAGGCACCGTCGAGCTCACCCATGTAGTGGTGCAGCAGCACGTAGGCGGTCCCCGGCGATCGCACCCCGAGCATGGTGCCGATGATGCCGCTCATCCCATGCACCGCGCGGATCACGTCGGTCTCGAAGTACTCGCCCAGGAAGTCGTCGGCGCTCATGACCATGATCTTGCACAGCTCGTGGAAGGTTTCTTTGCCGAGACCGCGCATGTGCTTGCCCAGATCTTTGAGGGTGCCCAGGTCGCGCAGGCTCGGCTTGATGATGTTGGGTGGCACGTAGCCGATGATGGGCTTCACCGCGAAGGCCATCTTGTACATGACCTCATGGAACCTCGATGCCATCTCGGCGTCGCGCTGGGAGAAGCGGCCGAATTCCCTGCGCGCCTTGGTCTCGTCCGCGTAGGAGGTAAAACTATCCCCGTTCTCCATCGGGACGAATACGCTGTCGTTGGGGTGGATCTTCAGCCCGTACTTGGCCAGCTCGAGTTCCCGAATCACCTCGGGTCGCAGCAGACTCACCACATAGGAGCAGACCGAATACGTGAAGCCGGGATAGATCTCTTCGCTCACGGCTGCACCGCCGAGCACATGGCGCTGCTCCAGCACCAGCACCTTGCGCCCCGCTCGGGCAAGGTAGGCCGCGCAGGTCAGGCCGTTGTGGCCGCCGCCGACGATGATCGCATCATAATTTTGTGTCATATCGATTTCCCGAAGGTCGAATTTTCTAGGCTTTCTTCCAGGGCGGATCGTAGAACGGCATCTTCACCACCCGCGCGGGGATGGAGTAGCTGTGTGACTCGACCACGTCCTCGATCCAGATGAGGTTGCCGAGCTTCGCGTACTCGGGCTTCACGCGCGCCATGACGATGTACTTCTTCAACACCGGCGACCACATGCCGCTGGTCCCCCGCCCGATGTGGTGCTTCTGCGGCTCGTCGGAGAAGACGGGCACGGCGCTGTTCCACGACGTATAGGGGAGATGCAGCGGCATGCCGTACTCGGCGTAGACCTTCTCCAGAACCGTGACGTCGAGCTCGAGGCCGACCGTGTCGTAGCGCGAGCCGCTGGCCTTCTCGCGGCGAAGCGCATCTCGGCCCACGAAGAAGCTTTTGTTCGCCTTGATCATCCAGCCGAGCCCCAGATCGTAGACCGAGAGCTTCTGCACGGGAAACATGGTTTGGAGGGCGGATGTGAAATCCGCATCGATGCCGAGCAGTCCTCCCTCGATGCGCACCAGATCGAGGGTCGCCAGGCCCGCGGGGAGCATCTGGAATTTTCCGCCGGCTTCCATCATCGCATCCCAAAGGCTCTCCGCATCGTCAGGTCCGACGAAGATCTCGTACCCGAGGTCGCCCGTGTAGCCGGTGCGCGAGATCAGCGCGGGCGCGCCCGCCACCTTGCCGTCGGTGCAGCGAAAGAAGCGCAGGCTGCTGAGATCGACATCCGTCAGGCTCTGCAGCATGTCGCGCGAGGTCGGACCCTGAAGTGCCACGCCCGCGAACTGCTCAGACACGTCTTCGATCGTGACCTCCAGACCGATCGCGTTGTCCTGCAGCCAGGCCAGGGTGGGGATCGCGGCCGTGATGCGGAAGTGATCTTCGCCGAGCTGCGAGATCGTACCGTCGTCGATGACCATGCCCTTGTCGTCGCACCACACCGAGTAGTAGACCTGGCCGATGCGAGACTTCGACAGGTCGCGCACGGCGACGCGGTTGACCGTGGCGAGCGCGTCGCGTCCGCGGATGTCGTACTTGAAGAGTGGCGAAACATCGAACAGGCCCGAGCCCGTGCGCACGGCGTTGTACTCGTGCAGATGGTCGGGCTCGTAGGTGGTCGCGGCCAGGAAGCCCGCCCAGTTCGCCCAGCTATGCCCCTGGCACAGCGGGCCTGTACGCGAGTGGAACGGCGTCGGTTTCAACATCTCGCCTCCTTGGCAGCACTCTCACGCGGCGTCGTCATGAGGTTGGAGCGTTAGCGATCGCGATGATAAAGATTCTTTCCGAAACTTGCGAAGATTCGCGGGGCGGGGCTTCCAGGTGTTGCGCTTGGCTGGCTAGTGGGCCCAGTTCAGTGTTTCGAAGTCGACGAGTTCGGCTTCGAGGCGCCACTGTTCCTGGGCGCGTTCGCTGGATGCGAGGAAGTCTGCGCAGGCGCGAGTTGGGCTCTTGGAGCCTGGGGTGTCGCTCGCACAGGCGGGTGTCAGCGTGAAGGCTCCCGGCTGCTGCCATAGGCTGGCGCCCGGCAGGAAGCTGTGAGCGAGGCTGTTTCTCGCCATGGTTTTGAGGTCGCGGTAACCGAGGTCGTAGCTGAGGGCTGCGCGTAGGTACTCGTTGCTGAGGTCGATGCGCGAGATGCCTTCGTCGTCGGTGGCCAGGGCCAGCGGAACGCCGGCTTCGAGGTACAGCGGGAGCGGGTGGTCGTCGCCTCGGACGTCGAGGATGGTGTCGTTGCTGGTCAGACAGATTTCGACGAGGACGCCGCGTTCGCGCATTACCTCGAGGAGTTCCATCGCGTCGTTCTCGTAGACGATGTCGACGCCGTGCCCGATCCTGCGGGCCTGCCCCACCTCCACGGCTTCTCGGATGTGGAAGCGGAGTTCTTCCGGGGGCACCAGGCCGAGTGTCAGCTCGCCCGCGTGCAGGGCGACGTTTACGGGCTCGGGCGCGGTGGCGACCAGAAATTCCAACATTTGCATGTGCGTGGTGTAATCGCGCAAGGAGATGCGATCGTCCTCTGGCGAGATGAGGTTGAGTCCCACCATGCGCGAGTCGGCGCGCAAGAACTCGACTGCAAAGACGAGTTGCGCGAATACTTCGGCTGGAGTCCGATTCCTCGACGTCTGTTGCAGAAAGCGGAGCGTTACCGCGCAGCCGGGGGACGCGTTCGCCCCATCGCAATCCATGATCTGCTGAAGTTCTTTCTCCATGTGGTCGAGTTCGTTTCGTCCCGCCTCGACGAGGTTGGCGAGCCCCGCTTCGAGAAGCGCACGGCGCGTCGAAGCAAAGTCGGAGCGCAGTCCGACCTTCCTGCCGAGTTCCCGAACGGCGAGATTCTGTGGCGAGATCATCAGTTCCAGGTAGTAGGTCCGCTGCTCGGCGGCGCGCGTCGCAACCTCTGCGACCACCTCGCCATCTCGAAGTCTGGAAATCGGCGAGGCCGTCCGGAAGGCGGCGAAGAAATCGCTGTGGCCGGATCGCCCCGCGAAGGCCAGGTTGCGGGTCGACATCTCGTCGATGAGTTGATTGTAGATTCTCGAATCGGTGAGGGTCGCCAGGCGCATCATCGTCGGATCCCCGGCGTCACACTTCAGCAGCTTCAGCGTCTCGCCGACCCGCTGGGCGCAGTAGTTCTCCTCGGCCGCCCAGGCGAGGTAACTCTCCGCGTACACGGCGCCGCTCAGGTGGCTGTGGAGGTCGCCTCCTTTGGGCATGCGCTGCAGGAAGATGCGGAGGGCCGGGGGTTGGTTGCGGTGATCTTCGAACCAGACGGCCGCGCGCTCGGTGTCGCCCGTTTCATACGCATCGGACGGCGCGCTCGCATTCTCGCTCCGCACCGGGGGATCGTTCGCGCAGCCCGCGACCATTGCCAGAAGCAAGGCGAGCGGCGCGGATGCACGCCATCCAGAGACGATCCTTCGAGTGCCACAACCCAAATCTGCGCCCCTCCTTTAGCGCGGCTCGGCCCATCATAGGAAAAACGGGCTGCATTATCAGAATGGCCGGTCATGGAAATGAACTCGCTCGGGAGGCCCCCTCGCGCAGGGCTTGTGGGGCGCTTTCCCTATCGGGTGCTCGCGGCTTACCATGGGGGCCGCTGAATGATCGCGTCGAGGAGGCCCTGTGCGCATTCGAGAGATCGGCATGGTTGCGCTGCTCGCTGCAGCCGTGATGGCGGCGTGCGATTCGAGGACGATTGACGACCCGGGCAGCTTCGACGCCGAGGTAGGGCGAGAAGAGGCCGTCACGGATGGGGCACCGGTCGAGGGCATCTCGCAAAAGGCACTCGACGAGGCCAGTGCGGAGCTGGAGAAGCGCATCGCGAGCAAGAGCATCGCCGGCGGGGCGTACATGGTGGTCCGCAATGGCGAGGTGATCCACTTCGATGTCGCGGGCGTTGGTGACATCGATGATCGAACTCCGCTCGAAGCCGATTCGATCATGCGCATCTACTCGATGACGAAGCCCATCGTCTCGGTGGCCGCAATGACGCTGTGGGAGCAGGGCAAATTCAAGCTCGACGACCCGGTTGCGAAGTACATTCCGGCTTTCGAAAACGCGCGCGTATTGGTAGAGCAGGGCGATTCTTACGAGCTGGTTCCGCCGGAACGCCCGATCAGTGTGCGCGACGTGTTCCGGCATACGACGGGTTACTCGTACGGCCGCGACGTGCCCGTGTTCTTCGAGTTCTACGAGAAGGAAGGCATGCTCTACGATGCAGAGCACGGCTTGTTCCCACCGAAGAAGTCGATTTCAGAGGCGGCCGATTCGCTGGCGCGCATTCCCATCGCCCACCAGCCGGGCGCCACTTTTACCTATGGATTCAGTACCGACCTGCTGGGGCGCCTGGTCGAGATCTGGTCAGGAATGCGATTGGATGAATACCTGCGCCAGGCCGTTTTCGAGTCGCTCGAAATGGTCGACACGGGGTTCTCGGTTCCCGAGGTCAAACAAGATCGCTTCACCTCATGCCACAAGTGGGAAGACGGCGAACACATCGTGGCCGACAAGGCGGAGACCAGCCTGTTCCTGGACGGCTTCGAATTCCTATCCGGCGGAGGCGGGCTGGTTTCGACCATGCAGGACTACGCGAACTTTTGCCAGATGTTGGTCAGCGGTGGCGAATTCAAAGGGACGCGGGTTCTCGATGACGCGACGCTCGAGCTGATGTTCACCGACCAGCTGTCCGGAGTGGCTGGGGAATTCCGCTTTGGTCTCGGCTTCGAAGTCAACGACGCCGTACTCGGCGCGGGCGATGCGCAGCGCAGCGTGAGCGTCTACCGCTGGGGGGGCTACGCGAATACCGCGTTCGAGGTCGTGCCCGAGGCGAACCTGTTCCAGATCTTCATGCGGCAATCGATTCCGTCGACCCACGACGTCGCCAGAGCCCTGTTCTCGATCGTCTACTCGGGAACCGACTGAGGTCGAGGCGGCCGATCTCGGTGTGCCCGCCATGTTATGATTTTGGCGCACTCCAATGCTGTTCCGAGTTGCCCTGGGGAATGCAAGCTGCCGAGGAGTTGAAAGATGCTGAGCCGGTCTCTCTTACGTCGCGCTGCCATAGCTGGCATGGCCCCTATTCTGTTGGGAGCATTGCTGCTGGGTGCCACCGCCCGCGCGGAAACCATCGACCCTTCGGATGTGAACATCCTCTACACCGGACGTTGGGCGGATGCGAACCCCTCCCGACCCTGGGCCCAGGCGAAGGCGTCTTCGATCATCGCCAATTTCCAGGGAACCGGCATCGCGGTCACCTTGAGCATGACCCGCACCAACGAGCGCTTTCGCGTCATCATCGACGACGATGCGGCGGGTTCGAGCAAGATCGTCATTCCCTCGGGAGCGCTCTTTACCCTGGCTTCGGGGCTACCCGATGGCGTTCACAAAGTCGAAATCATCAAGGAAACCGACGAGGGCCGGGCCACCCTTTTCGACTTCGAGCTGGACGCCGGCAAGACTCTCGTCGCGCCACCCGCTCGACCGCCCCGCCGGATCGTCTTTTACGGGGATTCCAATCTGGCCGGGTACTCGCTGGAAAGCGAGCGCAACGATACCAGCTATCCGCTGGCCGGAAGCTATTACACCTACGCGGGGATCGTATCCCGGATGTTCGATGCCGAGCATCACAACATCTCCTGGGGCGGCGCCACGATTCAGACCTTGAATATCTCCTACAATCGGGTCGGCTGGAATGCGCCCAATCCGGCCTGGGATTTCAATCGATTCGTGGCAGATCTGGTCGTGGTGAACATCGGGGCCAACGATGTGTGGCGCACCGAGGCTGACATCAAAGCGGACTACAACAATCTGCTGGATGATCTGCGGATCGCGCATCCGTCATCCCACATCATGCTGTACAACGCCTGGGGCTGGGATTTCAACGAGACCGCCAATTACATTCACGAAGTCATCGCCGGGCGTGCAGACCCCGACATGTCTTCCGCGATCTTTCCGTGGCTATTCGAGCAATACCACGGCTGTGAAACCGACCACTCCGGTATGGCCTACTACCTCGTCGAGCACGTGAGCAGCGTGATGGGCTGGACGGCTGGCCCGATGGATGTGGTGAACGGCTACGGGGTCAATGGAAACGTCGCCAACGGGAGCTTCGATGAAATCGCGCCCTTCGGCGGTTGGGGTTGGCGCTATTTCGACGACAGCGGGGTAAGCCGGGTACACGATCCCGCGGGCGCGTATCACGGGGAGTACTACCTGCGACTCTTCAACACTGCCTCGTCGCATCAGAGCAATCCCGCGAGTGACGGGGATCCCGTCTCCGTAACGGCCTGGATGCGCGGTGAGAGCGACGGTGATCGGGTCTTCATGAGCATCGACTTCCGGAATCAGGATCAGGGTGCTGAGCCCGACACGCCCATGCAGATCGAAACCGAGATCAAGACCTTGACCACGGAATGGCAGCAGTACTCGATGACCTCGACGGCACCGACGGATGCCTCCGATCCCGTCTTCAGCAATCGGATCACTTTCCAGGCCGACGTCAGCGCCGCGGTACACGTCGACCGCGTGGTGGCCTCTGTTCCCGAGCCCTCGGCGTGGCTGCAGTTGGTGGCGGGTACGGGCGGCTTGTTGCTGCTCTACCGGCGGCGAGGGAGACGTGCCGATGACATCATCGAGAACTGAACGCGAGACGCGAACCCCCAGACGTTAGGTGGCTGAATATTCCATGCAGTCGAACTGCGAAGACTACAGCTTCCGAGAACTGGTTCCCGACGACGCTCCTCAGTTTCGCAATCTCCGACTCGACGCTTTGACCACGAGTTCTGACGTCCTGGCCGCAACTCTCGAGGAGGTGGAGGCAGACTCTGAAGGCGTGGTGCGCCAGGACATCGACGCGCGTATCCGCAATGGCGGGTTCTCGGTGGGGGCGTTCTCGAAGCAACTCGAAATGGTAGGTATGGTGAATGTTGCGCGCCCGTCTTTGGAGAGGCTCCGGCACATTGGGTGCGTTTGGGGTGTCTACGTCAGCACAGAACATCGCAATCGCGGGCTCGCTCGCGAACTGCTTCTCGAACTCATACGCCTCGCGCGTAATATCGAGGATCTCCATCAGCTCCACATCGAGGTGGTCACGAGTAATGCATCGGCGGTCCGGCTCTACCAGGAGGTGGGCTTCGAGTGTTATGGCACTCAGCCACGAGCGATTCGCACGAACGAGGGCTATCACGACGAGTATCAGCTCGCATTGATCCTTCGATAGCGGAACTTCTTCACGTTCGAAGTAGGTGACGGGACCGCAGAGGGCGTGATCGTCAGCCCAGTGAGGTGACCTCTTCGCTTTGCGGTGGCGTGCCGGGGTCGAGGCGCTGACCGTCGGGATCGAAGTAGTGGATTTGTGCGAGCCGCTTGCGCTGGAGGAAGGCGTCGAGGGAGGTCTTGAGTACGCCGAAGCCGTAGCGGACCGAG
>JAFDAW010000064.1 GCA_019313605.1 Deltaproteobacteria bacterium | reverse complement strand
GCGAGGGGCTCGATGGCGTCGACAACCCGACTCGAAAGCACGGAGCCGTCGCGCTCGATCGACTCGCCCGCTGCGCGCCGTATTTCGTCGGCGGATCTGCGGACCTCGACGGCTCGGCGGCACCGCCGATCTTGAAAGACCTGGGAGTCGTGGGTTCGACCTCCGACGAAGGGGGCGATCCCTTCGCAGGCGTGAACATCCACTTCGGGATTCGCGAGCACGCGATGGGCGCGATCACCAACGGCATCGCGCTCGACGGCACCCTGCGCGCGTATTGCGGAACCTTCCTGATCTTCAGCGACTACATGCGCCCTGCGATCCGGCTCGCCGCACTGATGCGTCTACCGTCGATCTTCGTCTTTACCCACGATTCGATCTTCCTGGGTGAAGACGGTCCGACCCATCAGCCCATCGAGCAGCTCGACTCGCTGCGCGCGATTCCGGGCCTGCGGGTCTTCCGCCCCGCGGATGGGATCGAAACCGCGCTGGCCTGGGCCTGGATCGCCGAACATCGGGACGGACCGGCACTGCTCGCACTCAGCCGCCAGACCCTGAAGGCGCTCGATCGCCCGGCGACTTTCGAGTCGGCGGCGGTGGGGCGTGGCGCCTACGTGCTCGAGGATCCGGAGGGGTCGGCGGACGTGGTTCTCGTGGCGACCGGCTCCGAGGTTTCGCTCGCGGTCGAAGCCGCGGCGCAGCTGCGCGGGGATGGCATCGCGGCGCGCATCGTTTCCCTGCCGTGTCTGGAGTTGTTCCTCGAGCAGAGCGCGGATTTCCGGCACGGTGTGATCCCCGACGACGGCACTCCGGTCGTCGCCGTCGAAGCGGCACGTGGCGAGAGTCTCTGGCGTGTGCTGGGCGCCAACGGGTTGATCTACGGGATCGATCGCTTTGGCACCTCGGCGCCATTTGCAGACCTAGCCCGCGAGTATGGATTCACCGCGGAGCAACTCGCCGAGAGGGTCCGCGCCCACGTTCGCAGCGTCGCGCCTTGAGGTGTGGGTGAACTGCAGCCGCGCAATGTCATCAAGTCGTTCCGATGCGGAGCCGACAACAAGAACTCAGCGGCGAGGGGATAACCGATGGAGCTGAGCATCTATCAGATCATCTGGATCGCGTCCGGTTCGGTCCTCGTGATCGGCTGGCTGGTGATTTCGTTCACCCCTCCGAGTCGAAATCGGACCGTGATCGAGTGGCTGTCGACGACCGCGATGTACACGGCCATCTTGACGATCTTTGTTTCGCTTGCACTGCGCGCGTACGCGGCGGGCCACGTCTTTGGAGCGTGGGCGATTGGGCTGCTCTGCGTGCTGTTCGGGGGCGGCTTGCTCGTGAGCGCGTGGAAGACCGTGGCCGCACTCGGTGGCGAAAAGAAGATTCAGGGCAGTACCACCAACTGAGCCACCCGCCCGCGGTGGCTGCTTCCCCACTCGTCAATACTGATCGGTTTCGAAGATCGTCTTTTCGTAGTAGTCGGCGGTCTCCGCCAGGTAGGCGATCGACGCCTCGATCTCCGCGGCGTCGGCGTCCCGTAGCATCAATGTGTCGGTCATGACGAGGTCGTCCTCGTGGACCGCTAGGCAACCGTGGGCGAGTTCGGCGTTGATGCGCAGCGCGACCGTGAGCCGAACCGCACTCATGCTTTCGACGTCGCCGATCGTGGTGAAGAGGCGAACCAGCTCCTCGTGTTTGAACTGGAAGAATTTGAGTTCGATCAACTGGCGCCGACCGTTGGGCCAGCTGACCTGTACACCGCTGGGCAGGAGTTCCCACGCCTGGTCTTGACACACGCGTTTGAGGATATGGGCAAAATGTTTCTGGGTGGCCAATGAGTCTCCCCTTTACAGAATTCCGTGTCTTTCGATCGTAACGCCTGCCGTCCATCGTCTGGCGGCGGAGTCAATCGCGCGTGTCTCCGCATCTGCGATCGTGCCGGTTCTTGCGCACAAAGCGGCTATCCTCTCGCGCGAAGGGGAGTCTAACATGGCGATGCCGAATCGAAATGAGCCGATGGCGGTCGCGTCGCAGCACGTTGTCCTCGGCACCCCCATGCAGCCGCCCGCCGAAATCCTCGAGAGACTCGACGCTGCGATGTTCGGCATGGGGTGTTATTGGGGCGTTGAAAAGAAGTTCTGGGAAGCTCCGGTGTACGCGACGGCGGCCGGTTATACGGCTGGCACAACGGCGCATCCCAGTTACCCGGATGTCTGCACGGGTGAAACCGGCCACGCAGAGGTCGTTAGGATCTTCTTCGATCCCGAGGATATCTCCTACGAGGCGCTGCTGAAGATCTTCTGGGAGAACCACGACCCCACCCAGGGGATGCGGCAGGGGAATGACGCCGGCAGCCAGTACCGCTCTGGGATCTACACCTACACCGATGCTCAGATGAGCGCCGCTAAAGTTTCGCGGGATGCCTACGAAAAGATCCTAGTGGGCGCTGGTTACGGGAAGATCACGACCGAGATTCTTTGCGCGGCAGAATTCTATTTCGCCGAGGATTACCACCAACAGTATCTTGCCAAGAATCCCAGTGGTTATTGTGGATTGAGCGGTACAGGACTCGTACTTCCGGCCGGATCGGCCGGATCTGGCTGACAGGGATTTCGAATCGAATGATCGCGATCGGCAGGTCTATTGGAATCATCGGCTCGCTGCTCGCAATCTCCAGCGCGATCGCATTCGCTTCCGCTACTGCCGAAAAGAAGGAGGGTCCGCAGCCGTCATCAGCGAGTGTGCTGACCGCGGCGTTCGCGAATCGCTACGACGTCGACGCAGTTTCGCGGGTCGAATTGGTGGTCCGAAAAGGATCGGTGGTCGGCGAAGAATCTGGCGACGAGACGCGGCGTACGGTCCACTACGTCACGAAACTGATCGACCAGCGACTTCATTCGATTGCTCGCCTAACGGCTCCCGAGTATCTGCGCGGGATGACGATCCTGACCATCGAACAGCGGAACCGGGGTAACGATGCGTTCGTCTTCTTGCCGTCCCTCGGCAAGACGCGCCGGGTGAGCGCCGCGCAAAAAGATGATGCGTTCCTTGGTAGTGCTCTGACCTTTGACGATCTGGAGCGCAAACGCCTCGATCAGTACGAGTTGGGTGAACTCGAGATTGCCGAACGCTCGGGCGAGGCGATCTATCGAATTGACGCCAAGCTCCTCCGTAAGGGGACGTATTCTCGGGTGGAATTCGACGTCGCACAGTCGGACCACGCGATCCTGGCGACGCGCTACTACAAGCGCAGCGAGGAGACGCCCTACCGGATCGTCGAAGCTGCGCGGTCCGCGATGGTCGAGAAGGAGGGTCATGTCCTGCCCACCTCACTGCTCGTGACCGATTTGGTACGGGGTGGAACGACGCTGGTACGGATCGAGGGTCTTCGGGTCAACCCGCCCATCAGCGATCGGATTTTCACGGTTGCGACCCTCGAGCAGGAGCGAAGGTTGCCCGAACCCGAACCCGAACCCGAACCCGAACCCGAACCCGAACCCGAATCCAAATGATAGGCTGACGGAAAGGCCGCGGCTTTAGTCCTTTCCGGGCGCCAGGGCTTCGCCGTTTTCGATTTTGCGTTGGATCTCGGCGACGATTTTTCGGATCGCCGCTGCGCGGGATGGCATGTAGCCGTGCGGTGGAACCCGGGTCCAGCCGTAGTGCTCGACATCGTCCGAAAGTGACCAGGGTTGTTCGAGGGCAACGCGATCCCAGAACGCGGGTGCAACCGAAATGTCGTAACCGGCGCGCGCGGCCAGATACAGGCCGAGGCGATCGGCTCGAACTTCGACCTGGGGGCCTGGGACGACCCGCATGCCCGAGATGCGGTGCGCGAGTTCGTGGGCGACTACGAGCGCGAGTTCGTCATCGGTCTTCGCAAAGCGGATGAAACCCGAGGTGACGTAGAAGTGATCGCCGCGCGCGCGATCTGTCAGCATCAGATCGCCGATTTCGATGAAGGCCTCCGGGAGACACGCGGAAAGCGGCTCGACGGAGACGCGGATTTCTTGTTCGTCGCGCATAAGCGTGATCGGAATCGCTCCAGCCTCGAATGCGGCCGCGCGGTCGAAGAGGTCGATGTCGGAGTGGACCGTGTCACCCGCCACGTGCAGGATCTGGTCGCCGACTCGAATGCCCGCGCGATCCGCCGGTGACCCGGGTTGGACGGCCACCACCGCGATGCTCCCGGCCCAGACCCCGTAGATGCGTTCCAGGGCTTCGAAGAAGGGTCGTCCGAAGAGTGGGTTGCTGCGCCACGCTGCGATCCCGAGGATTGGGCCGACGGCGTCACCGCAAAGATCCGTGCCCGCGGTGCGGATCGCGTAGCTCACTGCGAGCAGGCGCGCGTGGCGGCGCACGTAGAGCCGCACCGAAGCTTCAGCGAATTCTTCGTGAAGCGCAGTGTCCGAGAAGTCGCGATCCGTCGTTGTAATGGGATGGGTCGAACAACCCGCGCTCGAAAAGAGCAGGCTCACAGCCAGCGTTATTGCAGCGGTCGGTCTCATCGGGCCCTCGGTTCGAGGGGCTCGCCGCGTTCGAGTTTTCCTTCGATCTCGCGCAGGGTGTCCGCCAATGCGATCGAGCGAGCCGCGGAGATCGGGTGGATGTGCCCGGCGCGCTCTTCGAGCGCGAGCGGAAATTCCGCGCCGAGTCGTCTCGCAAATGCAGTCGCCACCGCGACGTCATAACCCGCGCGGGCGACGAGATAGAGGCCCAGGTAGTCCGCCTCGGACTCCGCGTTCTCAACGCTCAACTTTTGACCGAGCAGCTCGTGAGCGAGTTCGTGTGCGAGCACGATCGCGAGCTCGTCGTCCGATTCTGCGAAGCGCAACATGCCGGAGTAGACGACCATGCGCGCACCCTCCGTGTGGGCGTCCACGTTGTCGAGCACCGAGAGCACGGCCGGACGAAAGCAGCCGTTTCGGGCTTCGAACTGGAGGTCGAAAATCTCGCCGCCGCGCTCGACCTTGAGAGCCGTGAAGGTCTTTGAATCCGTCGGATCGCGTTGGTCGAGATACGCGGATGTGTGTTTCTCGCGGCCGTCGATCTCGAGAATGGTGTCGCCGGATCGCAAGCCCGCTTCGGCAGCGGGGTAGTCTGGCAGGATCCAGAGCACCTTCAAGAGGTCTGCGACGCCGTGGTTTCGATAGGCGGTCTCGCGATAGGCTTCGGGGAGTTCTGCAGAAGTGGTCGCCACGATTCCCGTGACCGGGCTTAGCTGGTCGTTGCAGAGCGCTGCACCGTGAAGGCGAATTGCGGAGCTCACCCGAATCAGTCGCTTCTGCCGTTCGAGCATCAACGCGAAGCCGAGGCGGGCGAGCCGTTCGCGCTGAGCGGTGACTTCTGCTTCGGAAAGCGCCAGGTCATTGGAAACGGCGGCGGACGTCGCCATCCAACTGATCGCGAGCGCGCCCGCAACGAACCTGTGCATGGCGGGAGTATAGCCGGCGCGTTGTTTCTGGAATTGCGCGTGTGATCGCGCTGAGCGGCGCCGCTTTTCGCTAGCGGGCGAAGCCGTTGGCTTCGCTTGCGGCGTCGCATGACTCGATTCTGGAGTCACGCTCCTAGCTGCGCGTTGGCCTTCGGCCAAAGCTTGCGCGGCGTCGCATGACCCCATTCTGGGGTCACGCTCCTAGCGATAGTCGTGTCCTTCGGGCAGAGGGCCGCGCTTGCTGAGGCCTTCGAGGTGCTGGACCCGAACGTGGGTGACGCCCTCCTGGTTCTGGATCGGCCCCTCGATCTGGACGATGGCCGAGTTGTGCAGCGGGATGCGAAAGCGACGGAAGATCTGGGGCGTGAGGATCGCGTTGGAGGTGCCGGTCTCATCCTCGAGGGTCAGAAAGCAAAACCCCTTGGCGGATCGCGGCCGCTGGCGAACGATGACCTGTCCGGCGGTCTTGACCCGGCGCCCGTCGGCCACGCTCTTCAGATCGGCGGAGGACAAGATTCCCCTTTTGCGTAGCGTCGGTCGGAGATGGGTGAGGATCTGAGGGCCCGTGGTGAGGCCGCTGTGCCGGTAGTCGGCGAGCGTCTGTTCGAACGCAGACATTTCGGGCAGCGGCGACACTTCCTCGGCGGGAGGCAGGCCCGCGAAGAGTGAGTCGGGATTGCGCTCGAGCGCGGCCACCTGCCAGAGCGCCGCGCGCCGGCTGTACGCGGCGCGATCGATGCTCGCGAGCGCGCCGAGTTCGGCCAGGGTGTCGATTTCAGCGCGCCGAAATGCCACGCGCCTGGTCAGATCGGCAACGCTGCTGAAGGCCGCGGCGTTGCGCTCGACTTCGACCGCGCTGCCCGTCTCTCGGCGCAATCCGCTCGCAAAGCGCAGACCCAGTCGCACTGGAGGGGCTGCTTTCAGGTGGCGCGGCGCCTCGAGCGTGCAGCGCCAATCCGAGTGCGCGACGTCGATCGGCCGCACCTCGACACCGTGCCGCTGCGCGTCCTTGACCAGCGTGGCCGGGTTGTAGAAGCCCATCGGGTAGGCGTTGAGCAAACCGGCCAGAAATGCGGCCGGGTGATGGGCTTTGAGAAACGCCGACGCGTAGGCGATCAACGCGAATGATGCGGCGTGGGATTCCGGAAAACCGTAAAGCGCAAAAGAGTGGATCCCGCGGACGATTGCCTCCTGGTCGTCACCGACGATGCCGCGTTCGTTCATGCCGCTTCGAAGCCGTGATTCGAGGCGATCCATGCGCTCGACGGAGCGCTTGAATCCCATTGCACGGCGCAACTCTTCGGCCTCGCCGCCGCTGAAGCCCGCCGCCACCATCGCGATGCGAAGCAGTTGCTCTTGAAACAGCGGTACACCGAGCGTGCGCGCGAGGATCGGTTCCAGGGACGGGTGCGGATAGGTGACCGGCTCGCGCCCCGCGCGGCGATTGAGATAGGGGTTCACCATCTGTCCGACGATGGGGCCCGGGCGAATGATCGCGACCTCTACGACGAGGTCGTAGAAGCACGCGGGCTTCATGCGGGGCAGGGTCGCCATCTGGGCGCGGCTTTCGATCTGGAAGGTGCCGATGGTATCGGCGCGGCAAATCATCTCGTAGGTAGTGGGATCGTCTGCGGGCAGATGGGCGAGATCGACCGCCACGCCCTCGTGGTCGCGGACGAGTTCGATGGTGTCCTCGATGGCTGCGAGCATGCCGAGCCCCAGCAGGTCGATCTTGACGATTCCGAGGTCCGCACAATCCTCTTTGTCCCACTGCACGACGCGGCGCCCGGCCATCGTCGCGGGCTCGATCGGGACGACCTCGTCGAGGCGCCCCGCAGAGATCACCACGCCACCGGTGTGCTGGCCCAGATGCCTTGGCAACCCGCGCACGCGATCGACCAGGTCGAGCAGTGTGGCGATGCGTGGAGACCTGGGATCGACACCAGCCTGCTCGAGCAGGCTGGCGAGTTCGTCGAGATTCTCGCGGTGCTCGAGTTCGTGGAAATTCTCGCGGTGCTCGAATTCGTGGAAATTCTCGTGGTGCTCGAATTTGGAAATCGTCCTGGCGAGGCGGTCGATGGCGTCGGGTGCCACGCCGAGCACCTTGCCCATCTCGCGCACGGCCATGCGCGTGCGGTAGGTGATCACGACTGCCGTCATCGCGGCACCGTGCGCCCTGTATTTGTCGAAGACGTATTGGATGACCTTTTCGCGCGGTTCACCCGAGGGCAGATCGAGGTCGATGTCGGGCCACTCGCCGCGCTCTTCGGAGAGAAAACGCTCGAAGAGCAGATCCATCCCTACCGGATCGACAGCGGTGATGCCGAGCGAGTAACACACGGCACTGTTGGCCGCAGATCCACGCCCCTGGGCGAGGATCTTCTGGTCGCGTGCGAACTGAACGATGTCGTGAACGATCAGGAAGTAGCCGTCCAGGCCGAGCTTCTCGATCAGGCCGAGTTCGTGTTCGAGCTGCGCGTGAGCACGTGGTGGGATGGGTGAGCCGTAGCGGGCGCGGCCTCCGCGCCAGGTGAGGTGTCGAAGGTAGGAGGCCTGGGTTTCTCCGACGGGAACGGGGTAGAGGGGAAAGCGGTAGCCGAGGTTCTCCAGACCAAACGCGCAGCGCTCGGAGATCTCGCGGGTGGCGCGAACCCAATCGGGCCGATCGGCGAAACACGCTGCCATTTCGCGGGGCGAGCGCAGGTGCCGCTCAGCGTTGATGGCGAGGCGGCGGCCCGCTCGATCCAGAGAGGTCTTCCAGCGCAGACAGGTCAGCGCGTCGAAGAGTTGGCGCCCCTCGGGTCGCGCGTGGCGCACGTCGTTGGTGGCGACCACGGGAACACGCGCGGCTTCTGCGAGTGCTGCCGCCCGACGCCCTGCAGCCTCGGTGGCGCGATCCAGATGGCGCGAGACGTCGACCCAGAGTTGGCCGCACCCAAAGATCGCGTTGGCGCGGTCGAGCACCGACATCTGGAGCGAGGCGTCGCCGCGCGCCAAAGCGGTGAGCCCTTCGGCGCACTCTTCGATCTCCTCCCAGCGATTGAGGGTTTCTCCTTTCGCCGCGCGTCGGTGGCTCGCGGTCAGGATTCGACACAGGTTCGCGTATCCTCGTTGCGTCTCGACCAACAAGAGAAGGGGAGCTGGCCGCGCATTCGGGTCGGCGACGAAGATCTGTGCGCCGACGATGGCCCGGAGCCCCGCTGCGCTCGCCGCCCGGTGGAAGCGGGGGATGCCGTAGACGCCACCGACATCCCCGAGCGCCAGCGCGGGATAGCCGAGCTCTGCCGCGCGGTCGGCGAGGTCTTCGGGATTGGAGGCCGCCTCGAGGAACGTAAATGCGCTCTGGCAGCGGAGTTCGACGTAGTCAGAAGAGGGGGAGGGCACGCTTGAGTTTCGCTTTAGTTTCGTCTTTTGGCAAATGGATCCGCCTGAAATGCCCCCAATCTCCTCGATAATGGTCCACTTGCTCGGCCGCAGGTTATGATGCGTCGTAGTGACCGCTTTGCCCCGTGTACTCATCGCCGAAGACGAGTCCCAGCTTCTCCGCGTGCTCGTTCGCGTACTCGAGAAGCGGGGATACGCAGTGGTGTCTGCGGCGGACGGCAAAACCGCGATCGACGTGTTGCGGAAAACACCCTCGGAGATCGACACGATCGTGCTCGACGCGGCGATCGGCCCCGATGGCGCGGGTGCCGTGCTCGAAGTGCTCGCTGCAGAGCAGCCGCAGACCGGGGTGATCTTGACCAGTGGTGCTGAGCTCTCGGATTCACTTCGATCCCGACTGCGCGCGAACGGCGGAGTCTTTCTCCTCAAACCGTTTCCGCCGAGCGCGTTGGTAGAGGCGGTTGAACGCTCGCTCGCCAACGGGAGTGGCTGAATGAATTCGGTTGTCGTCGTGGGGGCTGGCACCGCCGGCCTCAGCTGCGCGTGGGAGTTGCGCCGCGCCGGGCACGAAGTCGAAGTGCTCGAGGCGGGTGTTCGATCGGGTGGCCGCACGCGAAGTGAAGTCCGCGATGGATTCACGCTGGAATCGGGTCCAGCGCGCTTCGACAGCGACGATCACAATCTGTGCGACATCGCCTGGAAACTCGGGATCGGCGATCGCCTCCGCGAAATTCCCAGTGGAGGAGAGGTCGTTCTGCGCGAGGGCCGATTCCACCGCGCGGATTTCGACTCGCCCGCTACATGGGTCATGTCGCAGCTGCTTTCCGCGGGAGCGAAAGCGCGGCTCTTGACCCTGGCCGCCGAGCTCGCACTGATCTGGCGGAAGCTCGAATGCCAACACCCGGAGCGTGCCGCGGAACTCGACGGCGAAAATCTCTCGTCGGCGTTGGATCGTGTGGTGGGGCGGGAGTGCCTCGACAACTACATGGCACCCCACTTCGCGCGCCGCTTTGGTTGCGCGCCCGAGCAACTTTCTCGGGCTTTCGGTTGGATTGCGTTGCGGTCCGAGCTCGGCGGAGTTCGTCGAAAGACCCTGAAGGGGGGAGTGGGTGTTCTCACCGATCGCCTGGCCGAAGAGATTCCGCTCCGACTCGGTTGTGAGGTCGAGTGCATCGAAACCGAAACCGATGGCGCGCGCGTCCACTACCGGCGCGATGGTCAAGCGTGATGGGTGATGGCCGACGCGGTCGTGGTCGCCTTGCCCGGTTGTGAGGTGGCGGCGCTCTGTCCCAAGCTCACCCCTGGTGAGCGCGGCTTCTTCGAGCAAGTCGACTACACGCGGGAGATCTCGGTATCGCTGATGTTCAAGAGAGCACCGCGGCCGCTCTCCTTCGATACGGCATCGTTCCCGCGATCGGCTGCGATGGGCCTAGCGGCGCTGGATGTCGAACATCGCAAGCCGGGCTTTGCGCCTCCGGGCGCGGGCCTGCTGCGCATCACACTCGCCACACGTGCCACCGATCGACTCTGGGAAGCGCCCGACTCCGAGATCGTCGACTTCGTCGACCGGGAGCTCGCGCGCACACCGGTCGGACACCTGAAGCCCCAGGATTATGCGATCTCGCGTACGGATCCGATGTACCCGATCTTCCACCCGGGTTATCTCACGAGCTTGATTCGCTTCGGTCGCCGCATTGATCGCTCTCCGCGGCTCTTTTTTGCGGGCGACTATCTCGTCGGTCCAAGTCTCGAATCCGCGCTCACCAGCGGCTTGCGCGCCGCAGCGGCAATCCCTGGGGTGCGAGCGGCGCCCGTTGTGCAGAGAGGCGGGGACGTTGTTGAATAGTTGAATCGCGAACCCAGTGGTTCGCGATTCAACTATTCAACAACGTCCCCGTTTGCGTTTGACGCAGCGAGGGTGCGGCGTGCGGCGTCCAACAGGGCCGGCGCGGCGCTCCCGTCGTCGCCGGCTCCACTCCGGATCTGCTCCGCGATCAACGCGCCCATCACGCGCTGGCCTTCGTTGGTGAAGTGGATCCCGTCGTCGCGAAGCAACGGAGGGGCTTCACCCAGAGTGTCGAAGATGACATCGGCCCCGAGGATCGCGACACCTTCCCAACCGCTGAATTCTCGAACGATGTCCAGATACGATCGGTGGATCGAGAGTGCGTCGTCTTCGGGCAGGAGATAGGCGTCCTTCACATAGCGCCGCTGGTTCTTCTCGACGAATCGGTACGGCGCAGCGATCAACACGACTCGCCCGTTCGCCCGGACCACCTCATCGATCATCGATCGCAGATTCTCGCGGTATTCGTCCCGCGGAACGCGAAAGGGTGGGGGATCGGGGCGGCGGCTCAGCAGGTTGAGCAAGCGGAGGCGGCCCGGCTGCATCGATTGCTCGTACTGTCTGTCGGTCCGGCCGGGTGTGCGCCAGTGATCGTTCCAGCCGAAATAGATCACGACGGCATCGGGATTGGCGGCGAGCAGCTGTGACTGCAGCCAGCGAAGCCCTTGCTCCCAGTACGATGAGCCGCCGGCGCGTCTCGCGCGGAGCTATCGGGGCGTCGGGGTGGACGAGATTGGCTGCGCGTTGGAAGCGCGGATTCCGATTCGGGCGGGCTTTCCAGAATAGCGTCTGATCGGGGTCGAAATAGCCCTTCTCCAGCGCCTGCTTTGCTCTCACGCCGAAGCTCATCTGTGGCGTGAGCTGCCCGAATCCGATCGCGCGCAGGAACAGCTCGCCGGCCAGTAATGCGACCAACACGCCGAAAAGGACGAGGCCCGCTTTCTTCAGGAGCATCTGCAACGCGGTCGCTCCAGGATCGGATCAATCGCGCGCGCAGCCGCCGAACGAGCTACCGCAACATTGCCCATTCGACCAGCATACCAGCAGAGGCACTCAGTTTCGCTCGTAGCTGGATTCTACGAACTCTCGTCCTCTGTGCCGGGGATGCCGACACCCGTATCGCCGGGCTTTCCGACCTGAAGCGCGATCAGGTCGGGTTGGAGCCTACCTCGTTGGAAGGCACGCAGAGCATGTTCGGCTTTCTCACCTTCAACACGAACTCTCCGTATTCGTTCTCGATTGCGACGTTCCGCTTCTTGAACTTCGAGGCCTTCTTCACCTGGTAGCAGGTCAGTAGAGAGTTGGGATCGGCGATGCCCCCGCCGTCCACGGACGTCGGAACGCCGAGTCGCATCGGCTTCGTGAGCGTCACGTCCTCACTGATCCACTGATCCACGAGGTTCACCTCACGCTTATCGAACGCCGACGTGCCCGGTGTCGTCCTGGCCTTGTAGAAGTTGAAGTTGTCGGGGCCTACGGGCATTGGGGCGCCGGCCGAGGCGTTCATCGCCTCTTCCTCGGGGTCTTCAAACTGCTGAGTGGGAACACACAGCTGGGTTACCTGCTTCTGCACAGTCAGCGCCTGTCGGCCGAATTGGTCCGCTGTGAGCACCTGCGGCTTGATCTTGACCGCCTTCTGGGCCTTGTAGCAGGTCAGATGCGACGCGGGGTTGTCGATGCCCTCGCCGTTCTTGTCGACCGCGTTGCAGTAGTGCATCGGTTTGAGGAGCGTCGTGGTTCGATCCTGGAACTGATCGGACAGCGTCACCTCGGTCCTCGGGAACTTATCGTAGCCCCACGCATTCCCGGCCTTGTAACAGAGGTAGTGGTCGAGCTCGCCAGTCGGTGCAGCCGTCGGCGTCGCAGTCGGCGTGGCCGTCGCGGTCGGCGTGGCCGTTGCGGTCGGAGTCGGCGAGGGCTTGGATGTCGCGGTCGCGGTCGCGGTCGGAGACGGCGAAGGTGTGGATGTCGCGGTCGCAGTCGGAGACGGCGATCCTGAAGCAGTCGGAGACGGTGACCCTGAAGCAGTCGGAGACGGTGACCCTGAAGCAGTCGGAGACGGTGACCCTGAAGCAGTCGGAGACGGTGACCCTGAAGTCGTGGGTGTGGCAGTCGGCGTTGCCGTGGCCGTTGCGGTCGGCGTCGACGTGGCCGTTGGCGAAGCCGATCCGGTCGGAGTCGGGCCCACACCGGCCGTTGCTGCACTCGCCAAGGCGATCGTCAGAAAGGGGATTAACAGAATGCGAATGAGGGACTTCGTTTCAGGCATGACTACTCCGTGCTGCATTCGAGATTTTTTTAACCTGTGGCTTAAAACACGCGCCGACCGGCTGTGTCAGATTTCTCCAAGACTATAGAGCAGAGTGAGCTGCAGTGAAAGTCGGCCTGGCTGAGGTACGCGGCAGCCCAGACTCCCCGAAACCTCGCGTCGCACCGCCTCACGCGGCGAGTTCTTCAGCCTGATCGACCATCTCCTCGAGCAGTGCGAGGCCGCCGCGCCAGAAGGCGGGGTTGGCGATGTCGAGGTC
Organism: Deltaproteobacteria bacterium; assembly: GCA_019313605.1. GTDB lineage: Bacteria > Myxococcota_A > UBA9160 > UBA9160 > SMWR01 > JACZVU01. Next base: position 6,216 of record JAFDAW010000064.1, on the reverse strand, counting down.
TAGCCGTGCGAGCAGTGCTTCGGGTGAGTCGGAGCCGCCGGCTCTGAGCAGGTCGAGATAGCGGGCGGCGAATGCCTCTCCCTGTTCGTCGTAGCAGCGCAAGAGCGCCAGGACGAGCAGCTCGCCGAACGCATACGCGTAGCAGTAGAACGGTGAGTGGACGAAATGCGGGATGTAGAGCCACCAGCAACCGTAATCGTCGGAGAGGTGGACCGAGTCGCCGAACATCGGACGGTTTGCTGCGAGCCAGAGTTCATCGATGCGCGCCATCGCGAGTTCGCCCTCTTCGCGCCGCGCGGCGTGGAGGCTCTCTTCGAAGCGGGTCATGCAAACCTGGCGGAAGACGGTCGCGAACGCGTCTTCGAGCTTGCCGCAGAGCAGCGCCAGGCGGGCCTTCGGGTCGCTCTCGCTTTTCATCAGCCGACGAAAGACGAGCATTTCGCCGAATACGCTCGCGGTTTCCGCAGTGGTGAGCGGGGTGCTTTGCTCGAAGAGTCCCTGCGCGGCGGCCAGGGTCTGGTGGACGCCGTGGCCGAGTTCGTGCGCGACGGTCATCACGTCGCGTTGGTTTCCGGTGTAGTTGAGTAGTACGTAGGGGTGGACGTTCGGGAGCGTCGATGCGCTGAACGCACCGCCGCGTTTGCCCGGGCGCAACTCGGCGTCGATCCAGCGCTCGTCGAAGAAGCGACGCGCGATGTCGGCCATTTCCGGGCAGAAATCCGCGTAGGCTTCCAGCACGAGATTCTTCGCATCTTCGAACGAGACGCTGCGGTCGCTACCCGGAAGCGGCGCGTAGCGGTCGTAATCTTCGAGTCGATCGAGACCGAGAATCTTCGCCTTCAGTCGGTAGTAGCGCGCAACGAGGGGGTAGTTCTCGACGCAGGCCGAGAGCAGCGCGTCGACCGAGCTGTCCGCGATTTCGTTGGCGAGATTGCGCGCGTCCATCGGTGCGCCGTAGTCGCGCAGGCGATCGTCGACCGCCTTGTCCTGAACCAGCGTGTTGAAGATGAACGCGAGTGGGCCCGCGTTGGCGCGAAGCCCCGCGGTGAGCGCCTCCGAAGCCGCGCGCCGCGCGTCGCGATCCGGCGAGTAGAGGCGCGAGAGTACTTCCTCTTCACCGAGGTCCTCGATCTCTCCATCGGTCGAAACCTCGAACCGCATGCTGCTCATGATCTCGTCGAAGAGCCGGCTGAACGCGCGCCGGCCGGTGTTGGCGGTTTCTTCGAGGATCCGCTCTTCGGGTTCGCTGAGCACGTGGGGTCGATAGCGGCGCATCGAATCGAGAAAGTGGCGGCGCCTGGCGAGCGCGGGATCGGCGAGCAGTGCCTCGGCGGCAGCGGCCTCGACGGCGACCCATTCGAGTTCGAAGAACAGCAGTGTGTTGCGGATTTCGCTGATGCGCTCCTGGACGCGTTGCATCAGCGCCCCGTGGCGGGGATCGCTGGTATCTGCGGAGAAGAGCAGTTGCGAATAGCAGGCGGCGCGGACGGTGGGCTCGTTGAGGACTTCGAGTTCGTCGATTGCGGCCGCGAGATCCGCCGCCGCGAGCGTTGCGACACCGCCGCGGTGGCGCTCCGCAAAGGCCTGGCTCTGTGCGAGCGCGCGATCGAGGTCGGCCTCGATGGCCGGATCGTCAGGCGCGGCGTAGAGGTCCGAAAGGTCCCAGCGGACACCGGCTGCGAGGCCGGCGGGGTTGGTCGATTCCATGAATTCCTCGATTTGCGAGTGGCAGTCGATCCGGCTTCGAGAGCCGGGAGCCGCGAACCATACCGCGATACACTCGGTGTCTCGATGATTGCGTCGACAAACGAGCGGAAATCCGGGCCCCAGCGCGTCGTCCTGCATGCCGACATGGATGCTTTCTACGCGTCTGTCGAGCAGCGCGACGACCCCGCGCTGCGCGGCAAGGCCGTGATCGTCGGCGGGACGAGCGCTCGCGGCGTGGTGACGGCGGCGAGCTACGAGGCGCGCGCGTTCGGCGTGCACTCGGCAATGCCCGGCTACGAGGCGCGCCGCCTGTGCCCGGACGGAATCTTCATCAGCGGCACCATGAAGAAGTACAGCCGCGAGTCGAAGCGCCTCTTCGAGATCTTTCGATCTTTTTCGCCCAGGGTGCAGGGGCTCTCGCTCGATGAAGCCTTCCTCGACCTCACCGGAACCGGGCGATTGATGGGCGAACCCCGTTTGATTGGCGAACGCCTGCGCGCAGAAGTGCGCGAGCGGACTGGCCTCGCGGTATCTGTGGGGATTGCACCCGTGAAGATGATCGCGAAGATCGCGAGCGGTTCCTGTAAACCCGACGGCCTGCTGGAAATCCGGCCGGGCGAGGTCAGAGCGTTTCTCGATCCGTTGCCGATCGGACGGATCTGGGGCGTCGGCCCAGTTGCGGAGGCGCGTCTGAAAATGCTCGGGATTCAGAAGGTCGGCGACCTCGCGCAGATGGATCCGCGACGACTCGCAGAATCGCTCGGCGACTGGGGGCTCGATATCGGACGACTCGCACGCGGCGAGGAAACCAGCGAAGTCGAACCCTACCGCGACCCGCGCTCGTACAGCGAGGAGAATACCTTCAGCGCTGACATCAGCGATCGCGGAGTCTTGAACTCTGCGATTATCACCCACTCTGAATCCGTCGCGCGTCGCCTGCGGACGGACCGCTTTCGCGCGCGCACGGTCGTCCTCAAACTCACACTCGGGCGGCGCACGGCTTCGGGGCCGCGCGGCTATCCGAGCCTGAGTCGGCGGGTAACGCTGCCCGAGGCCACCGATGATGGCGCGACGATTTCGAGGTCGGCGATGGATCTGCTCGCGCGAAGCGGCCTCGATGCACCCGTGAGGTTGCTCGGGGTAGGGGTGGCGAACATCGTTCGGGAGTCGCCGGGCCAGCTTTCGCTCTTCGAACCCGGGGAGCGCAGCGCGCGTCGCGGGCGCCTCAACGATGCGCTCGACGAAATCTCGAAGCGCTTCGGCAACGAGGCTGTCATTCGAGGCGAGCGAGACGCTGCTGAACGGGCCGCGTTGTCGACACAGATCAAGCGCGGCGAGCGGGATGACCCAACCTAGCGGCGTCGCGCGAGAGGCTGGCGTATCCTCGGCGCCCGCCATGATCCGACTGCGTCCATTCTCCGCGATCCGGTTGCGAATCCCCTACCTGTTGGTTGCCTTGTTGGCGCTGCTCGCGTGCTCCGAGAAAACGGCCGACGAAGGCGAACTGCTGCTCGTGACCACCACGAGCGTGCGCGATTCGGGCCTGCTCGCCGCTTTGCTTCCGGTCTTTCAGGAGCGGACCGGCGTTCGCGCGCAGGTCATCGCCGTTGGAAGTGGTGCCGCGCTGCGCATGGGGCGCGACGGCAATGCAGACGTTCTGCTCACCCACGCTCCTGATGGAGAAAAGGCACTCGTCGCTTCGGGCGCTGCCATCAGTCGCAGGCCCGTCATGGAAAACTACTTCGTGATTGCCGGACCGCCGGAAGATCCCGCCGGAGTCCGCGACGCGAGTTCACCCGCGGACGCGATTCGGCGGATCGCCGACAGCTCTGCTCGATTCGCCAGTCGCGGAGACGATTCGGGAACCCACCGTCGAGAAGTGGACCTGATGAAGGAGGCAGGACTGGATCCCGACGCTCGCTGGCCCGGCTTCTCGAGCAGCGGTGCGGGTATGGGACAGACGCTTCAGATCGCCGGAGAGAAGCGGACCTACATCCTTTCCGACATCGGCACGTTTCTCGCGTTTCAGAAGCGGATCGAACTCGAAGCGCTCTCGAAGCCCGCGCCGAGTTTGCGCAACGTGTACTCGGTGTCGCGCGTCAATCCGGATCGGATCGATCCGGCGCGTGCCGAACGCGCCGAGCAATTCGAAGCATTCATGCTCGACCCCGAAACCCAGCGGCAAATTGCCAATTTCGGACGTGAACGTTTCGGGCGCCCACTCTTCCGACCGCTCCATCTGGAGCCGCGGCCGGAACCGTGAGCCCTCTTTCAATCGGATTGCTGATCGAGATCACGGCTCGCACGCTTGCCGTCTGCCTTCCCGCACTCGTTATTTCGCTCGCGATCGGGCTGCCGATTGGCATCGCCATCGGCGGTCGGCGCTTCACAGGGCGGGTTCCGCTCGTGAGCCTGGTCAACACGGGCATGGGTGCGCCACCCGTCGTAGTGGGTCTGCTCGTGTATTTTGCGCTCGAACGCAACGGCCCATTCGGCGATTTGAGTTGGCTGTATAGCAGTCAGGCGATGATTCTCGCGCAAGTGGTGATCGCGCTTCCGCTCATCGTGGGCATTACACTCGCCGCGGTCGGATCTCTCGACGAAGACTGGGAACTCCAGATTCGAACTCTCGGCGTGCCGAAGCGCTGGCGGCTGTGGTTGCTGGTGCGCGAGATCCGGCTCGGGTTGTTGGCCGCGGTGATCACTGCGTTGGGCGGGATCCTCTCCGAAGTCGGTGCGGTGATGGCGGTGGGCGGAAACCTCGAAGGCGAGACCCGCGTGCTCACGACGGCGATCCTGATGTACACGCAGATGGGCGAACTCGAGGTCGCGCTCGGGCTGGCGGCGATTCTGGTCGGTCTGATGTTGGTGCTGGCCGGCTTGTTGACCGCCGTGCAACAGAGCGGTCGAACATGAGTGCATCGACGATTCTCTCCGCCAGCGATCTGCGCGTCGAGCTGCAGTCGCGGCGCGGTTCGTTTGTTCTAACCGCCGATGCGCTCGATCTGCATGCGCGAGAAGTGCTCGTGATCCTCGGTCCAAACGGTTCGGGCAAGAGTACGCTGGTGCGCACGCTCGCCGGGCTCGAACGCCCGGCCGGCGGCCGGGTAGCGTCCGTAGCGACGGGGCCCGTGACGATGGTCTTTCAGCGTCCAGCACCATTCGCCGGCAGCGTTGCCCACAATGTGCGCGTCGCGTTTCTCGGCAAGAAGCTGTCCGGTGCGGAGCGAAGGGCTCGTGTCGGCGAAGCCCTCGAGCGCTTCAAGATCGATCACCTCGCGGAGCATCGCGCGGCGACGCTCTCGGGCGGCGAATTGCGCCGGTTGGCTCTGTCGCGGGCGTTCGCGTTGCGTCCGGCTGTGCTGCTGCTCGACGAGCCGTTCGCGGCCCTCGACGCCGATGGCCAGGCGGCTTTGTCGTTGGATCTGCGCCGCGCGATTTCGGACACCGGGGTTGCGGTTGCAATGGTGACCCACGATCTGCGGCGTGCGATGCTGCTCGCAGATCGCATTGCGGTGTTGCTCGACGGCAAGCTCGTTCAGGTCGGACGTCGCGACGACGTACTCGAGCGGCCGTCCACGCCCGAGATCGCGCAGGTGGTGGGGATGACGAATCTCGTTCAGGGCGTCGTTGGCACGGATCGACGCGGCGACCTCGCGATGGTCGAAGTCGACGCACAACATCGCGTCGCCACCCATACCGAATACACAGCGGGAACCCGCGTCTGGATCGGAATTCGACCCGAGCATCTCAAACTCGACGTCGGGCGTGGCGACGTGGATCCTATCGGCAAGGGTGTCGTGCGGGGGATGATCAACGACGGGGTTTCCGTCAGCGTCGGAGTCGATTGGGCGGGTTCGGAGTTGCGAACCCATCTGATGGCGGGTCGCGGCCTGGCGCGGAGCCTCAAGGTCGGAGCCGAGGTCTCGCTTTCTGCGAGCCCCGAGCACGTGCATTTGATGCCCGTTCGTTCCGATTGAGATCGCTCGAGCGCTCCGATCGGCCGCTGCGGGGTACTGCGCGCAGAGCGCTTCGAATGTCGTAGTATTCTCCCATGTCGAACACCAAGGTTCTGCTCGAAGGCTTTTCGTTTCTCGAATCTCCGCGCTGGCGCGACGGGAAATTGTGGTTCTCCGATTTTTACGACCATCGGGTGTTGGCGATGGATGCCGGCGGCCAGACGGAGACGATCTGCGAGGTTCCCCACCAACCGTCGGGTCTCGGTTGGCTTCCCGACGGGCGCATGCTCGTAGTGTCGATGACCGATCGTCGGTTGCTGCGACTCGAAGCCGACGGTCTGGTCGAGCACGCCGATCTTTCGAGCCTGGCGACCTTTCACTGCAACGACATGGTGGTGGACGGGCAGGGCCGCGCCTACGTGGGCAACTTCGGCTCGGATCTCGCAGCTGGCGGCATGCCCGATCCGGCGGCGTTGATCCTCGTCACACCCGACGGCAATTCCCGCGTCGTGGCCGAGGACCTCTTGTTTCCGAACGGATCCGTGATCAC
>JAFDAW010000306.1 GCA_019313605.1 Deltaproteobacteria bacterium | reverse complement strand
GGACGCATACCGGACCTTCCTGTTGGTGAGACGGCTCCACCCAAACAACTGGGTCGCGGCACTCGGTCTCGCAGTGTTGCACGCGGCCTCGGATGACCCAGAGAGCGCGGAAAAGCTTCTGGGCGAGGCGATCGAACTGGGCGGCGACGCGGCGCGATCAGCGGCAAATCGCTACCCGGCGCTCACCGAAGTGCTCGCAGAAGTACCCGACTAACTCGCTTTGGCTGTGGCTTCTCTGTTGAGTGCTTGTTGATTCTGGGTCTCATTGAGTCCGAGCATATTGAGATCGATCAGGATGAAAGCGAGCAACCACAGCCAGGCGTCCCACCAATCGATGAATGCGCTGTAGATCGTCCAATAGATCGCACAAGCCAGCAGAACCAGATAGGCGAAGCCCTTCCACGCCATCACTATCTTCAATCGGCGCTTCGTGAGCTTCTTCGATTGCTCGAGAGAAAGTTCGACCTGGAACATCAAGACCACGAGGAGCCACGCGTTCGAGTTGAATATGTCGATCCAGCCGAGTTTTAGAAGTGCCGGCAGAAGAGAATCGGTTGCGATCACATTGTCAGCGGGATACTTGAAGAGCTTCTCCCCTTTTAGGTCACCGCAGTTCTTCTCCGTCAACTCGACGGGCCTGGCAGATTCGGTCATATAAGCGAAATTAGTGTTCGCGAAGTAACAGGCTGATCTGTCCTCGATGGGCTCCAAATTGTAGGTATCTATCAGAGCCGCCGCGTAACCATATGCGGCGTAGACGAGAACCACGTAGCAAACTGCAGTGAGACCGCCGATCACCCACTTGCGCGTCCCCGTGAAGCTATCTCTCGATTGCGCATTCGTCTCCATCTCGAACAAGACGATCAGAACCATCCACGCGACGTAATCGATGGAAACCGCAAAGGCCTCCAATGTGTCGAACAGTGAGGATCCTGGCGAAGCAAATAGATAGGCGGTCACGTCCTCGTACAGGTAGTAGACGAGGTTGATCATCAAGACCCAGAAGATGGTGATCTTGAAGATCCGGAATGCGGATTCCTTCGTGAGGCCGGCCAGCTTCGATTCAGTCAACGCCGCATCCGTAGAGTAGAAAGCAAGAGGACCGCATTCAGATCAACAAAACCCCTCGTTCCGAGAACACTCCGCCCGTGTGCTCGCTCACCATCTCGGGGGGCACGATACCCCGAAACGCCAGGTAAGTGCACCGAGTTTGCTCAGGTTCTCCTCGAATCCACAATGCGCCGTACCACCGAGAAAACCCTTACTTTCGAGATACTGGCGCCCCCGGGAGGACTCGAACCTCCGGCCTGCGGTTTAGGAAACTGCTCGCGGGGCCACGAGTACGCCCCTGGTGGCCCGAGAGACCACCCTGGGTGGCAAAGCTTGGCAAAGCGTGTCCTGGCTGGTCCTCGGAGAAGCTACAAGAGAAGCCACAGCTCTAGCGCTCGAGAAGGATGCGCCCGATCCACGGGCGGTCCACGACCGAGATCCCGGAGAGGTCATCGCGTTTCCCGAGGTCGGGGGACTGCACCATCGGTACGAGCGTCGAGTCGCTTGACCCGCGGCGGATGGTGTTTTCGGAAGGGACAGGGCCGGCCGGACGCGCTCGGGGGGTTCCTGCCGAAACCTGTGTTGAGTCCAAGCCTTCTGCGGGTCAGTGCAATTAGTCGGGCTTCCTCGGACGTGATCCGTCCGGTATTCTTTCAGGAACGTTCACCCCGTTTCGCGAGCTTATGAAAAGCGCTGCCACCACTCCCCGCACCAAAGCCAACCCTCCTGTGAACCGTCTTGTGGGTGACATGCCCCGGGTGGGAATCCGACCCACGATTGATGGCCGGCTTGGCGGGGTGCGTGAATCGCTCGAGAAAACGACCATGCGAATGGCGCGCGATGTCGCCCGGCTCATCGAATCGAAGCTGCGCCATTCCAACGGGCTGCCGGTGGAATGCGTGATTGCGGATGGCTGTGTCGGAGGCGTGGCGGAGGCCGCCATGGCGGCTGAGAAGTTTCGCCGGGAGGGAGTGGGTGTTTCGCTGACGGTCACACCGTGCTGGTGCTACGGCTCGGAAACGATGGACATGGACCCCACGTTGCCGAAGGCGATCTGGGGATTCAACGGCACCGAGCGTCCGGGCGCGGTTTACCTGGCCGCGGTCAGTGCGGGGCACACCCAAAAGGGGTTGCCGGCATTTACGATCTACGGACGGGACGTCCAGAACATGGAGGAAACCAGGATCCCGGACGACGTGGAGGGCAGGATCCTCTCCTTCGTCAAGGCCGGGCTGGCGGTGGCCACCATGCGCGGGAAATCCTACCTCTCGGTGGGGGGCGTTTCGATGGGCATCGCCGGTTCCATCGTCAACCATGATTTCCTGGAAGATTACCTGGGCATGCGCGTTGAGTCGGTGGACATGACCGAATTGATACGGCGCATCGACGAGAAGATCTACGACGAACAGGAGTTCCAGCGTGCGTTGGCCTGGGTGAAACGCAACTGTCGCGAGGGCAAGGATTACAACGAGCTGGGTCGCACCCAGAAACGCAGGGACGCGGAATGGGAGTTTGTCGTGAAGTCCGCGATCATTGTTCGCGATCTCATGATCGGCAACGCTCGCCTTCGCAAACTGGGTTACGGCGAGGAGGCGCTCGGGCACAATGCGATCGTGTCGGGGTTCCAAGGGCAACGACACTGGACGGATCATTATCCCAACGGCGATTTCCTCGAGGCGATGTTGAACTCGTCCTTTGACTGGAACGGCGTCCGGGAACCCTTCCTGGTGGCGACGGAGAACGACAGCCTCAATGGGGTCTGCATGCTGTTGGGCCATTTGCTGACAGACACGGCCCAGATCTTTGCCGATGTGCGGACCTACTGGAGTCCCGACGCCGTTCGGCGCGTCACCGGGCAGACCCTGAGCGGGCCGGCGGCGGCCGGACTCCTGCACCTGATTAATTCGGGTTCAGCCGCGCTGGACGGTTGCGGCAAACAGACCCGCGATGGGCAGGCGGTGATGAAGCCTTTCTGGGAGATCACGTCCCGGGAGGCGCAGGCTTGTCTGGATGCGACCACCTGGCCGCCGGCCATCTACGAGTATTTCCGTGGCGGCGGCTTTTCCAGTGCCTACGGGACGCGGGCTGACATGTCGACCACCATGTTCCGGATCAACTTGGTCAAGGGATTGGGCCCCGCGCTGCAGATCGCCGAAGGTCAGTTCGTGGATCTGCCAAGGGAAATTTACTCACCGTTGGAAGAGCGGACCAACTCCACGTGGCCCTCACATT
>JAFDAW010000305.1 GCA_019313605.1 Deltaproteobacteria bacterium | reverse complement strand
CACGGGAGCCCTCCAAGCGACCAGCCACCTAACAAGGCACTGCAGCTGACCGGCCACAGCGCCGTCCAATCGATCCATGGTACAATTTGGCATTGAACTCCGGCGCTCCGAGACACCCGGCCAGCGGGCCGGCAGCTGAGCGCCCATACGTTAGGCGGCAAGAGTGATGACACGGCAACGATGGCAACTCCTTCCTCCTCGGCCCATCGACTGGGAGATGAGGTCGGAATCAAGTGCCGAGACCTCAGTCCGAACATTGGAAGACGGCCGGAAGGAGCTTCTGATCCGACATGAGGAGCTCGAGGCCGTCACGCCCAAGATGTTGCTCTGGTGGTTTCATCATCTTGAAGAGACGATGGAGTGGCATGGGGCGATCGTTCCGCGATACCACGTCTGGCACCCCATCGACCACATTCAGTTCTCCGTGGAGCGACGCGCCGCGGACGGCTCGGTTGGTCCCGGGGCGAAATGGCATATCGTAGAAGCCTTCGGAGGGAATCTCGATTTCCTTCTGGATGAGAGTCCCGATGTGGTCCGGCTAGATACTGGTGGCATCACACTGGAAGGCCGAGCCCTCGGTCAGACCCTGCTTCGGCTCGAGCACACCTTCACACCCACACCCCATGGCACTCGATACGAGACGCAAATGCGCCTCGGTCTATCCTCCTCGCTCCTGAGACCCATTAGCCGAGCTTTGATTCGACGCCGATTCTCCGATGCCAAGGCTGACGCGTGGCTGAAGCACAACGTCGAAGAGGTCGGCAACCTCCCGCACTTTCTGCCGCAGCTATATGCGAGCGAGGCTGCTACTTCCGACTGATTCGCCACTTAGCTTCACATTTGAAATGCGACACGCCGAATCTGGTAAGGGCGCTCTCCAAGCCACCAGCCACCTAACCAGGCACTGCAGCTGACCGGCCACAGCACCTTCCAATCGATCCATGGTACATTTTGGCATCTAACTCGGCGCTTCGAACCACCTGGCCAGCGGGCCGGCAGCTGAGCGCCCATACGTTAGGCGTCATGAGGAGGAGCGGTCATGGCCCGGAGAAAGACCCTGCCGAAGCGTGATGTCGAGAAGGACTACCCCGCAAGCCAGTTTGTCGCCAAGCTTCGCCGCCTTGCCGATTGCATCGAGGAAGGAAAACGTTTTCGAATTCAGATCGCAGGTGAGCGGATTTCTGTACCACCGACCGCCAGAATCAACCTTGAGCACGAGCGCGGCAAATCGGAAGAGGAAGTCGAGTTCCAGCTTACGTGGAAGCTCAACGAGTAGCTTTTCTCCACGCCACTGAGCGGTCGGGGACATAGTTAACAGAAGGCCGGGCACATCCTTTACACCTGGAGGATGCCCTGGATGGATACGAACCCTTCAAAACAGCGTCAGCAGTTCTACCGCGATTACGCAAGCGGCCAGTGGTCGATGAGTGAGCTGTGTGACCGATATCAGATCTCCCGGCCCACCGGATACAAATGGGTCGACCGGATCGAAAATGAAGGTCTGAAAGCGGCCACGGACCGCTCGTGTGCGCCCTTTGGTCACCCGTACCGAACACCGGAACGCGTCGAGCGTGAAGTCCTCGCCCCTTCGAGTGAAATATGGTTAGGGCGCCACGAAGCTTCGACAGATCATCGAAAGAAGGCATCCGACCTGGCTTGTTCCTGCCCGAAGCACCGTCAACGAGCTCCTGGAACGACACGGCAAGCTGAAGAAGAGCCGCCGCAAACGGCTATGGAAGCACCCCGGCGCGGTTCGCCTGGAGACGGCGGGGTGAGGGTCTCGTAATCTCGCTTCTGGCGGATCCGAGAAGTAACGATTCCGTCAAATCGCAGCTCAGGCCGCGTGCTGGGCCTTGCCCCCCCGGAGCTGCTCCGAATGACTCAGCACGTCACCTCTTCTTCCAGAGGCGGTCGCGGAGAATCTCGCCGGCGGCGTTCCGGCCTGCCGCGCCCATGACGCCAGGCCCGGGATGGGTGCCCGCGCCGCAGAGGTAGAGGCCGTCGATCGGGGTTCGGTAGCGAGCCCAGCCCATCACCGGTCGCATGATGAACATCTGGGCGAGGGTCAGGTCCCCGTGATACTTGTTCCCATTCGTGAGCCCGTACTCGCGTTCCAGGTCCAGCGGTGTGAGGATCTGGCGGTGCAGGATCACGTCGCGGATGCTCGGCGCGTAAGTCGCGATGGTGTCGATCACGCGGTCGCCGAGCTCTTCGCGCCGCGCGTCCCAATCCCCGTCGGCCAGCTCGTATGGCACGTATTGAACCGAGGCCGACAGGATGTGCTTGCCGGCCGGAGCCAGCGTTTCGTCGCGCGCCGTGGGGAACACGACTTCGCTGCACGGTCTCTCCGCGATCTGGCCGCGCTTGCAGGCGTCCCAGCCATCCTCCAGGTTCCGGAGCGAGCAGGCGATCTCGGTGGTGCCCGTGTGGGCGTCGCTAGGAGCTCCCGGACGGCAGGTGAACTCGGGCAGGTCCGAGAGGGCCAGGTTCACCTTCGCGGACGTGCCCGTCATCCGGAAGGACTTGATTCCGCGCAGGTAGTCGGGATCGATTTGCCGCTGATCGACGAGCGACAGGAACGTGCGCTTTGGGTCGGCGTTGGAGACGACGACGGGAGCGTCGATCTCGTCTCCGGTGGCGAGGGTGACCCCGCGTACACGCCCGTTTTGGGCGCGGATCTCGGCGATCTCGACTCCGGTCTGGAGCTCGACGCCCCGTTCCCGGCATGCCTCGGCCATCGCTCGCGTGATGGTTCCCATCCCGCCGCGCACGAACCCCCACGATGACTCGCCTCCACCAACGGCGTAGTGGAGCATCACGTAGGCGGTCCCGGGGGTGCGCGGACCGCTGGCCAAACCGATCGCAGCGGAGGCACCGAGGGCCGCTTTCACGGCATCGGTCTCGAATCGCTCGTCCAGGAAGTCCTGCACGCTGGCCGTCATGAGCTGTATGAGCGTGTCCCGATCCGCGCGATTCAGCCCTCGGAATCTGCCCGCGAGCCGCAGGACGTACCAGGCGTCGGCGGGGCGATGCAGGGACGGGGAGGGGGGTGTTCGGTCGATCATTTGGGCGAGGAAGCGCGCGATCCGGGCGAACTGTTCCTGCATCTCCCCGTAGGTGTCCGCATCGCGAGTGGAGAACGTGGAGATCTCCGCACGAGTTCGTTCCGCGTCGTCCCACAGGGCGAGCGATCGGCCATCCTCGAATGGAACGAGGACCGCGGGATCGCAGGGAAGAAGTTCGAAGCCTCGCCGCTCCAGCTCAAGGTCTCTAACGATCGCCGGGCGGAGGAG
>JAFDAW010000304.1 GCA_019313605.1 Deltaproteobacteria bacterium | reverse complement strand
TTCATTGAGTTTTCTGTGGATGTATCGGATCCAGGCGTATTTCGAGGGCGCCGATTCAATTGAAGCGCGATGCCCCCGGGCCGCAGGGGACCAGAACACTGCAAGAGAGGTTGGTATGCCGCTTTCGCTGACACCCGTGCTGACACACTCGGAGATTCAACACATCCACGAGCGCAGTCTCGACCTGCTGGAGCGCGTCGGGATCGATTACCAGACGCCGCGCGCTCTCGAGGTTCTCGAACGCCACGGCTGTCCGGTCGACTACGAGCGCAACTGGGCCAGCCTGCCGCGGGACTTCGTCGAGTGGGCAATCGAGCAGGCGCCGCGCGTCGTGCGTCTGGAGGCGCGCGACCCGTCGAAGAGCGTCGTTCTCGACGGCCGACGCGCTCATCACAGCTGCGACAGTCAGGGTTCGCGCGCCATCGACTTCGAGACGGGCGAGTGTGTCCCTTCGACCGAAGAGTCACTGCGTCGCGGCATTCTGTTCGCAGATGCGCTCGACAAACTCGACATCGTCAGCGTGATGGTGGCCGCCACCGACATTCCGGCACACCTGCGGGTGCTGCGTCACTTCCAGATTGCCTTCGAGCTGACGGGAAAGCCTGTGCGCACGGGAGTGCTGCACGCCGAACAGGTGCCCTTCCTCGTGGAACTCGCACGCGCCGCGACGGGTGAGGATGAATTCCGTCCAATCTTCTCGACCGTTCACTGCAGCATCTCGCCACTGAAGCATGACGGAGCGGCGACCGCCGCCTGCATGGAGTTGGCCAAACTTCGCGTTCCCATCCTCTTGCATCCGATGCCGCTCGCGGGCGCCACTTCGCCGCTGCCTCCCGCCGGCACCATCTTGCAGCACAACGTGGAGGTGCTGAGCGGATTGGCGCTATTCCAGGCCGTGCAGCCGGGCGCGCCGCTGGTCTACGCAGCCGGACCCGCGCAACTCGACATGGTCTCGGGCAACTACGCTGACAGCGCCAACGCCAACGCCATGCGGCTCGCACTCGTCGACATCGCCCGCTTCTACAACCTGCCCGTGAACCTGGGAGGTCTCGGAACCGCATCGCCCAGGCTGGACGCCCAATACGGTTACGAGGCTAGCAGTGCCTGCCTGCTCGCCTACCTGGCCGGCGTGGACGAGATTTTCAGCACGGGACTGCTCGACTCTTCGCAGACCCTGTCCCTCGACAAGCTCGTGCTCGACAACCACCTCACCCGCGAACTCGAAATCATGGTGCAACCGATCCAGATCGACGAGGAGCACCTGTCGGCCGACCTGATCGAGCAGGTCGGCATCGGCCAGCACTATCTCAAGCGTCCGGAAACCCTCGCATCGCTCCGCGAAGAGTACGTGCGCGTGTGGCCGCCCGTGGGCCGGGACATACTCGAACTCGCGCGCGACGAAGCGCGAGAAATCCTGAAGAACCATCGCCCCCCCGCCCTTCCCGATGGCGCGCTCGAAAGAATGCAAGAGATCGTAAACGAAGCCGACCGCGTGCTGGCCACCGCGAAGGACTGAGTGGCCAGAATTCACCAAACAGTTTCCGGGGGCGCGTTTCGCGGATTCTAGTGCGTGCCCGCGCTCGCGGCGTCGGGCACCATGCGATCACTGCGAAAGCGGCCCGGAAGAAACGGCTTCATCACGGTCGGCACCTTGCCGGTGGCGATGTGCTCGGCCATGGAGCGCCCCGCAACGGGTGCGGTCTTGAATCCCCAGGTTCCCATTCCCGCGCTCAGGAAGAAGCGCTCGACCTCGCTCTCGCCGAGAATCGGGGACGAGTCCGGCGTCATGTCGCACAGGCCGGTCCATTGGCGCATCAGGCGCGCCTTGCCCATCAAAGGCAAGAACATCAGAGCGCGCGCCGCGCACTCGGCGATGAAGTCGAAGCCCGATCGACTCGAATACGTGTTGTACGGCAGGATTTCAGCGCCCGCCAGCAGTTCACCGCGCTGGGTCTGCGAGATATAGAGCATTGCGTCGAACGAACACACCAGGCCGCTGATCACCGGCTTGACGGGCTCGGTGACGAACGCCTGGAGGGGATGGGTCACGATCGGAAGCTTCAGGCCCGCCATCGCGGCAACTTCGCTGCTCCAGCCGGCCACCGCGGAGAGCACGGCTCCGGCGGCGATTGGACCGCGGTCCGTGACGACGCCCCGACAGGTGCCGCCGTCGGTTTCGATCCCAGTCACGCGGGTCTGCTCATGGATGTGGACACCCAGGCGCGCTGCAGCGGACGCATAACCCCACACCACGGAATCGTGTCGCACAAACGAGCAAGGTGGGTGATAGCTGGCGCCGATGACCGGGAGTTTGCCACCGCCAGAGAGATCGATGTGGGGGCAGACTTCCAGGATCTCGCTCGGGGTGAGCATCCGCGTGTTCACGCCCATGCGCTGGTTGAGCAGGCACTTGTCGTTCTCCACCCGCCACGAATCGTCGGTGTGCACGAGATCGATCTCCCCCTGGTTCGAGAACATCAGGTTGAAATCCAGTTCCTGGGCGAGCGTGCTGTACATCTGCAGGCTCTCTTTGTAGAACGGGATGGTCTCCGGCGTGTTGTAGTTGGAGCGGACCACCTGGGTGTTGCGGCCCGAGGCTCCGGCCCCGATGTAGGCGCGCTCCAAAACAGCGATGTTTTTGATTCCATGGTGGGCAGCGAGGTAGTACGCGGTCGAGAGCCCTTGAACGCCACCGCCGATGATCACGACGTCGTAGCTTGGCTTCATGTCGCGCAGCGGCAGGAAGTTGCGTCCACGCAGCAGGCCCGTCATGCCGTCTCCGAATCGTCTTGCACGTTCAGGGTGCGCAGCGCATCGAGCATCTCGTCGTGCAGATAGGTGCCCCACGGACTCGGAACGAGCAGATCGATCTGGTTCTCCCCTGTCAGCACGCGCACGGGAACGCGCAGTACGTCTCCCTGCACGAAGGCGCCGGGGCCCGGCAATTGGAGCTCGGAGAGATACGAGAAAGCGCGCGCTACATCGCCCGTGAGCGTGAAACCCGTCCAGCCATCGCTGAGATCGAGTGCGAAACCGTCGCTGTCGCCGCGCACGATCTGCGGCGCAATGGCATCGAGCACATCAGTCGCCGCGTCGGCCTGGCACACGAAAGCAATCTCGTCGCTTGCGATCCGGCACGCACGCGCACCCGCCGGTGCCCGCACAGCGTCGAGTGCGCCCGCCGACGCAAACCCGCCGACAACACCGAACCGGGACGAGAGCAGGGTCACGTCAGCCACGCAGCTTCACTCCCTTCGGATCGTAGAAAGGCATCGGCACCACCGTACCGCGCACCCGAGCAC